>CAZPUZ010000196.1:0-1524 GCA_964589875.1 uncultured archaeon | reverse complement strand
AACCTCGTGGACCGGTCAGGCAAGTTCGGCCGGAACAAACCGGAAAAGAAGAGCGAGGATTACGAGCTGTGGAGGTGGTTCTTTGAGTCAACGCTTCCCAAGGACGCGGCCGTATACCAGGAGTTCCACGCCCTTATTGTGGAGCTGGCAAAGCGGCACTGCAGGAAAAGGCCGGCATGCGGAGGCTGCCCGCTGGCAACAAAATGCAGGAAACTGATTTAAAACTTACTGACAATACCATGAAGGTAACATGGCATCCCAGGCACCTGTGCATTCATTTAATGATTACGTTTCTGAAGGCGGATTTGACCCCCAGGATTACATAGACCGCTCCCGCGAATTCCTTGACAGATACATCGGAAGGAGAGGGAAGGTAGGCATCGCGGTATCCGGCGGGGTTGATTCCAGCGTGGCCGTGGAGCTTCTGAAACCCGTAGTTCCAGACAACAGGCTATACCTGATCCACATGGACCATGGCGGCATGAGGACAATTGGCGGTGAAAGGGAATCAGACATCATAGCAGGCACCTATGGAGGATTCTCCAACTTCATATTCAGGGACGACGTTGACGGCAGGTTCCTTGATGCGATGAGCGGGGTCAGCGAAGCCGAAGGCCTTTCCGTCGGCGGGCGCATAGAAAGACCCGGCAAAAGGGACATATTCCGCGAATTGTACACAAAAGTCCTTGAGGAGTCCATGAAACCATACGGCATTGACTTCGCGGTTGACGGCACCATAAGGCCGGACATAGAGGAGACGGAAGCGGGAGTCAAGAGGCAGCACAACGTTGACCTTGCTTTCGGTGAGGTCAAGCTGGAGCCGCTCGCGAGCCTCACCAAGCAGCAGGTCAGGCAGGTGGCAATCAAGCTGGGCATGGGGCCTGAGGTGTACAGGAGGCAGCCGTTCCCCGGACCGGGACTATACGTAAGGGACATAGGCATTGTCACGCCGGAGAGCATGGAGATGACAAGGGCCGCCAATGAGATAGTTTATTATGAATACAAGAGGCATATGGAGGAGACATACGGAGTTGAGATGCTCATTGACCCGGAAAGCGGCGTTCAGCTGCCTTTCCAGACGTTCGCCGGCTTCTTTGACTGCGGCACGCACAGGCAGGTCAAGGGCGTCAGTTCGCACGGCCTTAGCAATGTATGGGGCCATCAGCTCAACACCCCCGTTACCGGCAAAGTGGACGGCAAGAGGGTCTACAAGCAGCCGTTCGTCATCACAGGGAAGGATCCCCATCTGGGATACAGGGACTTCGGCCAGCACGCGGAAGCCGTCTGCAAAGAAATGGACTCCTCAAGGGTTCTCACACTGCTTGACGGCAGCAAGGACGCGAAATACTGTGTAGCCATACGGGCGGTCACGGGCGTTGACGCGAGGACAGCACAGCCCATCTTCTTAGGCCAGGTCGCTGAGAAGGCGGCAAAGCGCATCGTTCAGGAACTGCCCAACACAGCCGTGGCATTTGACGTCACACCAAAGCCGCCGGCCACCATAGAATACGAATAGGGAGGTTG
>CAZPUZ010000195.1:0-1544 GCA_964589875.1 uncultured archaeon | reverse complement strand
CTATCACCACAATGAGAATCACGATTGATGCCACCAAAACCCTGATGGATATCTCCATGTGAATAATTGGTTCTGCCTGAATTTAAGCTAATCGGAAAGCTTGTCTTCCCATCCTCTGCATTCCTCGTCAAGCGTCTCCTTCAGGGTCTCCTTTATCTCGCTCTTACTGAATGAGCATCCCATGTCCCGCCAGCTCACGCCGTTATGGTAGGACAGCCTGTAACTGTCTCCCGTCTTCTCTATCCTGATGTCTTTGGGCACGATGATGCTGTAATAGCAGTTGAAGCTGCAAGCGGAGTTCTGACCTTTCTGTACCCTTATCTCAGAACTGCTACATTTGCCTGCCTTCTCGCAGTATGTATGGCAGGTCTGCTCCAGCTTCTCAAAACTAAAGTCTTCGGGATCGCATATTGCAGAGGTCTCACATACGCACATCATGCACGTGTAAGAGTCTCCCGAGACAAGACCAATATTGGTGCTGCCGTCATTCTCCCTTACCCATGACCAGATGCATTGTTCGTTACCGTCGCAACCCTCCTTGCATTTGTCCTCAAAATCACTTGCACTCAAGAATTTTGCCGTATCCCCTCTTATCAGGGAGGAACTCTTATGCAGAGTGAAAGAATTATCTTCCGTTATCTGCTCAACCGATGGGCCGAAACCGAATACATAGAACATATCACTGTCAGAATCCATCACCTCCGCCTTGAACTGCTCATTGCTCACAACAATGCCATCTTCGTGGGGGTTGACGCGCCTGATGACCACCCTGCGGACATTCTTGCTGGCCGGGCTGTCGGGGTCCCATGCCGAGAGCTCTATCACCATGTCCTCCTTGCCAAGCACCAGGTTCGCTCTCTTGCTCACATGGTCTGTGGCAGTCCCTGAGGACAGGCAGTAATCCCCGCCGGTGCTCAGTTCATAAGCGAATTCCTTGTCCGGATAGCTTATGGAGAAGGTCAACTTGTGCGATTTGTCAGCGCCGTATTCTATTTCAACATAATTTATCCCGGAAGCCATCTCGTTCAGGTTAGTGACCTCCGGGCCTTCCTGCAATGAGAACTCCGTTATCTCCATCCCGGCAACCTCGTCGCTCTTCATGTTATTGACGAATCTGGCTACGCTTACAGAGATGCATTCGCCTTTCTCGCAGCATTTCCAGTCCCCTTCGTATCCCTTTGTGTTCTCTATCACTTGGCTGGGGTTGCATTCGTAGAAACCAGAACACCACTCCCCGCCCAGAGAGCTGCATGCCCTTTCCCCCTCAGTCTCGCCGAAGCCAGAGAACCAGTCAAGGAACGAGTCAAAGCCGCCTGAAGATGACAGAGTGACGCCTGCTATTATAAGTATTATCACCATCCCGCCGACCACAAGGCCGGTTTGCTCTATACCTATGCTCGGCATCTTACCAGCTAACTTAACCTATGTTCAAGAGGTTGGAGAAGAAATCCGCCAGCCCCTCAAGTGAGCCCATGACAAGCTCCTGGACCCTGTCAATGAGGTTGAACCCGAACAATGTCAGGACTATGAGAACTATGACCGCA
>CAZPUZ010000194.1:0-1547 GCA_964589875.1 uncultured archaeon | reverse complement strand
ATTGCAGGCAGCACATATTCGCGGGCCTGGGTATATGTCGCGTACAGGAAGAAGAATCCGATAAGCACGCTGCCCAGATAGCCCATGTTGAGTATCAGGATTTTGTTGCCGCCGCTGGTGGTGCACTCGCCTAATTTCCTTGGGTCCCAGGGAGTCAGGGATATCCTGTGCACATCCCCGCCTGTCATCACGGCTCCAAGGGCGTGCCCGGCCTCGTGCTGCAGCACTGAAAGCAGCCTGATGGGATACATTGCCCAGGAATGCCAGAAATTCCACGACAGCAGGAAGAGAGTGATGAAAATCAGCAGCTCTATGGTTCCGTTCATTTGCTTTCCTTTCGCTTTTCAGAGGCTCCTTCAACCCTTTTCAGCAGCCTCTCGTTGTCCTTAATCCTTTTCCAGAGGATTTTGCGCCATTGCATGCGGGAGGCACAATCCCTCTCCAGTTGCTCATAACTGTGGCTCTGGCCCCGGAAAACTATGCTGTCCCCCGGCCTGTGTGAATCCAGGGCCTTCCTTATTTCCGCCACATGTTCGCCCTGGGACTGGAACTCATCGTTCTGCAGGTCCAGCACTGAGCACAGGGTGGCCATCCTGAGATACCTGTCCTCCCGGGACGGTATCTCCATGGGCTCCCCTTTCATGATGTGCGCAATCATGTCCGGCAGCACGTCAAAGCGCCTCTCAACTACCAGGTCATATGTCCTGCTCCTCACCCGGGAGGACGCAACGAAAAGGACCGCGAAAAGCAGCAAGAGGAACACCAGAATGATTATCAGCGACTTAAGGAAATTAGCCAGCCCAACAACGGACCTTACCGGATGGCGCAGGGGGAACCACACCGGCCAGAGCACCACAGCCACGAAACTCATCTTTTTGCTTTTATTTTCCATATCACTGCCCAGCCTTCTATCCGCCCCCCTTAGCGATTTCCCTGCTTATGCATAACAGCAGCACTATGAAAGAGGAGACGCTCCAGAATATGAGGAGCGGCACGGGATGGTCTTCCACGACTTTCCGGAACTTGCGCGAGTCCGTTGCCAGGCTGCGGATATGCTTCATAATCCTCTTGAGGTGCAGTGCCTGGATAAGGGAATATGCAATAAAGGAAAGGCCGTAATACCTTACCAGAAGCATCTCCCATGGTCCGGAAACGAAGTAGCCGAAAAGGCACAGGAAAACGCCGACAATCAATGAAATCATCAGAGTCACCCAGTCCGACACAAGCAGAACCGAGCACATCACAGTAATGAGGCCCAATGCCATCAGAACGTCATCGTATGCCGGCGTAAAACTGGCCAGCATGATTCCCAGACCGAAGACCATAGAGAACGGGAAGGATGAGTGTCGCATCAGCGGCCTGCTGCCGCCCTCATAGACCAGTATGCCGCCAAAGTTCCTGTGAAGCTCAACCCTTCTTATCTTGCCGCCAGTGATGAAGATGACAAAGGCCTTCCATGCCTCGTGGATAAGCTTGACCGGTATCCTGATAGGGAACGAAATCGTGACGCCCATGCCCATCCAGGTGAACATGAGCAGCGATATGAG
>CAZPUZ010000193.1:0-1553 GCA_964589875.1 uncultured archaeon | reverse complement strand
AAAGGCACACTGGACGTCCAGGAAGAGAAGATGAAGAAATGGAAATTCATAATCGAGTCGATGACAAAGGAAGAAAAGAAAAATCCGGAGATAATAAAGACGCAGCGCATCAAGAGGATTGCGAAGGGTTCAGGGACCACAGAGAGCGATGTGCGGAGCCTAATCAAGCACTTCAAGCAGACCCAGAAGGTCATGAAGCTTGCCAAAGGAGGCAAGGGTTTCAAGAGGGGACCCCTAGCAGGTCTCGCAAAGCAGCTGGGCATGGCAGGCGGGGCTTAGTCCCTGTATGACCTTACTTTCTCCAGAAGATGCTCGTACTCTTCTTTTTCCCTCTCAAGCATCTCCAGATGGCGCTTGTTCCTTCCCTGAGACCTCGCCAGTTCGAGCTTGGTCTCGGTCTCCCTGAGCCGCTTGCTGCAGAGCTCAATCTCCAGTCTCTGGACATGGGGAGTGGGGTAATCCTTGCTGTTGGCTATGTTCTCAAACATCTCGTCAATATAGGGGTCTGTCCCGGTCTTGTATTCTCTGACCAGATCCAGGCGCGAGAACTTCAGGACAATGTCCCTGCCCTTCCCTATGGCAAGGGCGCTCTTGAACTCAAACAGTCTCCTCACGGGCTTGAAAGCATAGGAAAGCGCCCCCATGCCCACGATGAAGAGGTAATAGTAGTTGATGAAGAGGGTCGAGTATATCACCCCTGAGATGCTCGGTGTCACCACTATCATGCCCTCTGTCATGGCCACGACCAGCACTGACAGCAGGACGTAAGGCCATGTATATCTCCTCAGAACGAACAGGTTCTCAACCTGCTCGGAATAGTCCTTATAGAAGAAGTATGCCAGCCAGAAGGATATATTGGCGTAGATTACGCAGAAGAAAAGGAATATGGTTGATTCCGCCAGGAACACCTCCCAGAAGGCTATCGCCGCGGTCAGGGAGAAGACAGCCATTGCGAAGAAGAAGTAATGTGCGGATTTCAGATAGGTCATCCGCACCACTATCTTGTCCATGTATTATTTTTGTTTCCGTGATTAATATCTGATCCACAGCGGGAGGCCTTTATAAAAAGACGTTTTCATTTGATAATATGGCCAAGTACGAATGCCAGAAATGCGGCTGGGTGGGCAAGCCCATATTCATGGAGCCGGCGACCAGGCTCTGTCCGAGCTGCAGGGGAACCAATTTAAAGAAAGTCAAAAAAGAATAGAAAGCCATACAAGACATTGGCAATCATGCGCTGGTAGTCTAATGGTAGGCTAATACCACAGAGTCCATTAAAGGACGTCACCCTGCCACGGCGGGAGTCCACCGCAGAACGGTGGCAATCCGGGACACCTGGCCGGCACGTGCCGGACATGTGCGGAATTTCGAATCCCGGCCAGCGCATCAAAAGGTCAGTTAAGCTTGAACCAAACAACATAACGGAGTTGTCATTAATAAAAGGTTATAAAACACAACAACCAATAATAATACAACTGAAGAGTTCCCGGCTTTTGCATATTGGCTTAGACGGGCTTCTCTTAGGGGATTTTATGTTCGGAAAGAAGAAGGAT
>CAZPUZ010000192.1:0-1559 GCA_964589875.1 uncultured archaeon | reverse complement strand
GGTCCCAGATGGAAGAGCAGGTGAAGCCCCGGAGATATGATTGTTTCATTTTGAATTTGATGTGGATAACATGCCAGCCAGGATAACCTTTCTTGGAACGGCCGGAGGCCGGTTCGTGGTGATAAGGCAGATAAGAGCCAGCGGGGGCTGGGTGCTGGAGATGGACAGCGAGATGATTCATGTTGACCCTGGACCGGGTGCCCTCGTAAGGGCCAAACAATACGGAGTCAACCTGAGCAAGGTGACAGGTATAATCGTGTCCCATTCCCATCCGGACCACTGCATAGACGCTGAGATGGTGGTTGAGGCCATGACAGGGGGAGCCAAAGTGAAGAGGGGCTTCCTGGCGGGAAGCGACACCATATTCAACGGGAGCGAAGGATACAGGCCCGTATTCTCTCCGTACCATCTTGGAGCGGTGAGCGAAAAACACGTCATGGAGGAGGGCAAGACCACAAAGCTGGGAGGCATAGAGGTTAAGGCTGTTCCCACGCATCACAATGACCCCAACTGCCTTGGTATGGTGTTCCGGGGTTCTGTAAGCCTTGGATTCCCCGGAGATGGTGATTTTTTTGAGGAACAGACACGCCTTTTCAAGGGATGCGACTATCTGCTCCTTAACACCTTAAGGCCCCGGGACAAGGAATGGCCGGGGCACATGAATGCCGATGGTGCCAGGAAGCTCATAGAAGCAGTGAAGCCCCGGACAGCTTTCCTTCAGCATTTCGGAATCACAATGCTCAACGGCGTGGCAGAGAGGGAGGCGAAATGGATTGCCAGGGAGACCGGAGTGGAGACCAGGGCGGCCAGGGACGGCCTTGAGTTTGAGCTTGGCGGCAGCGCGAAGGAGAAGGGGCAGACAGGTGTCAACAGCTTCGTAAGCCGGTAATAGCTATAGCGTGGTTTGATTATGCTCTATACCAAGAAGGTACCGAGGAAGATTTCAAGGAAGCCGACGAAGAAGCGCGAGATAGTGTGCTCGAGGTGCGGGGCCTCTGATACCGTGAGCTTCTCCCCTAAAGGCATTGCCCCGGTCCTATGCTCCCGCTGCCACAGGAAGCTGATGAGAGAGAGAAAAAAAAGAAGGCTTCAGGTTCCCGGCGCGCCGCCTAGACCTTGCCCTTCATCACCATGGTCCATATGAATATCATTATTAGTATGGACACACCACCGAATATCATCCACAAGCCGCCGCTGGGACATCCCTTGCCGCAAGCCGCGCCGCAGTCAACACCCTCCTCGTTCAGGTCCCTGATGCCATTGTGGCAGGTGTATGATGTGTCACAGCCCTCGTCAACCTCCCCGTCACAATCGTCGTCAACCTCATTGTAGCAGACCTCTCCCTTGGGCATCACGCCGCCGGTGCATTCACTGTCCTGGTATGAGCCGTCTTTGCATTTCTGGGTCCCCTTCTGGCAGGCTCCTATGTCAGAGCCGCATTCCCTGGTCTCGCCTTCGCTGCAGCATGTAATTCCATCGTCAATTAAACCGTTGCAATCGTCGTCAATGTCATTGCATGTTTCTGCTGAGGGAAGCGCGCCACCGTAACAGCCGCACGA
>CAZPUZ010000191.1:0-1599 GCA_964589875.1 uncultured archaeon | reverse complement strand
AGGCGGATGGTGAATAAGAGAGTGCTTTACGTTCTGCTGGCGGTGATTGTGTTGGTGCTGGCCATCATGGTGATAATTTCCCAAGATTTCATGACTTTGCTTCCTTTCCTCCAGCAGGAGGAAACACCTGCCGGACCCGGAGATGACTGGGTTTTCGGCAGCGTCCTTCTGATCCTGGAATCCCCTGAGAGGACCAAGTGGCAGCAGGGCAGCTCAGGTAATTTCACCATCCTCATGGAGAACGGGATGGACAACGCTACAGCATACCACCTCTCAGCCTATCTTGAGGAGTATATCGGGATTTCCGGGACAGCTTCCCTGACCAACATCAGCGAATGGCTCTCCTTCCAGAAGAGCGGCACCATCCCCGGAAAGGGTGATGTGAGCGCCGGCGTCCTGCTTGAGGTCCCTGCCGACGCGGAAAGGGGATTGTATTTCATCAGGATGGTGGCATGCAGCAGGCCCGGCTGCAGCGACCTGCAATCACAGGGAATCTACGGCTCTGTCGGCATCCCGGTCAGAGTGGCATGATCTCGTCCCCGCCGCTTGGCTGGACGGCAGTAATTTATCAGGCGGCTGACAATAATTAAGCATGCATTACGATTTGTGCGTCCGTGTACCGGTCAGTCAGGTATCAAGGGCAATTGAGGTCTCCAGTCAGCTGGGGTGGGACGGATTCTGTATGCTGGTTCAAGCCTCTGAGAGGAAGAAGGCCGGAAGCGCTCTCTCAAAATCAGCTGCCTGCGCTTCATTGGGGCTGCTGATTGAGCCAAGGAACGCCAATGATCTGAGAAGGAGGGTATCCTCTTCAAGGAAGAAATGGGAGATTATCGCCGCCAGCTGCGGTACCCCTGAGATGGCCCGTACAGCCGCTGAGACCGGCGGGCTTGACATCATAACAGACTGGGAAGATGAACGGGAGACCATCATAAACTACATAACCGCCAAGCTCGCGGCTGAGAACGGGGTTGCCATAGCGTTCAGCTTCAGACCGCTCCTTGAGGCATATGACCGTTCAAGAGCAAGGATCATGGCCCGCATGCGCGAGGTGGCCGGCTTCGTGATGAAGTATAAGACGTCGGCGGTTCTGACTTCGGGTGTGGTGTCGTCCTGGAATCTCAGGTCGCCCTCCGAGCTGATGGCCTTCGCAAGGCTTCTCGGTTTCAGCTCAAAGGCGGCGAAACAATCAGTTTCCGGCTCGTTGCTGGTCAAGAACAGGAAGAAACTGGCGGGGAAATGGGTCATGCCCGGCGTTGAAAAGGCATGAGATTGCGGGAACATCTTCAAATTGCTTTTGGTCCCTTGAAGTAGCCCCTTTCCTTCTGCCCGGCGTTCTTGAGGGCATCCGCCTGGGATAGGGAATCCTCGATCTCGTCATCCCTCATGGCATTCTTGGTCTCTATGGGCTGGAATGTAGGCTTGACGGCTTGGAGGGATTGGTCCAGGCCGTCTTTTCCTTCGGAGGGCTTGACATTGTTTGTATCTATTTTTTCCATGTCCTTGAATGCATCAAGCATTGAACCCATGTCAGAAGCGAACTCCTTGGCCTCGTCTTCGCTGAGGCTTATCCTGGCAATCTCCGCTACCTTCCTGACAGTG
>CAZPUZ010000190.1:0-1631 GCA_964589875.1 uncultured archaeon | reverse complement strand
TAGCAACCAAGGGATATGTCCACAGGCTTGTAGACCACCAGAAAGAGTATGCCAATAAGGGCATACACATTAACGGATTAGAGGGGTTCTGGGGTTATCTTAAACGCCGGTTAGTTGCTAAAGGCGGTATACGCAGGGAACGGTTAGCTTTGTATCTTGGTGAGTATGTATGGAGATACAATAACAGAAAAATGTCAGTTGATCACAAGGTTAATAAGCTTATAATCCTACTAAAGAACAGGAGGAATTAGTTGGGTGGAGTGTTACTTTACCCAATAATTAATAATTTAGAAAGCGTATGCAGCATCATTTATTGTTAAACAGCCGAATCACAACCTGAATATGCCCCCAAGGAAGTCCATGAGGAGGTGGATGTACATCATGATGCCTTCCTCCCGCTCGATGCTGACATTCTGCTCCTGGTATACCATGCCATCCCGGGTTGCCATGACAATCGTGATGTCGCGCTTCTGGAAGAAACCCGTCTCATAGGGCAGCCTCACTTCGGTGATGCCGTTCGCTTCCATGCTATTGATTGATGCCTGTCCTATTATCCATGAGCCGGGGAAACCCCTGGGAAACACCGCGATGTCGTGGAGGCTCCTGTTGGAGTGCAGGTCAAACCTCATATAGTCGTCATATGTCCTGAAGTTCTCAATGCTGAAAGCCTCTCCCCGAGCCGCCGGGACCGATGAGTTCAGGCCGATGGGCCCGATGCCTGCTATCTCATTGCCGTGATATATCCTTATCATGAGCTCCTGGTTGCTTGCCGGGAGGCGGTATCCGAAAACAGTGAAGCTCTTCTTCTCCCCCGGTGCGACAGGCTTCTCCTGACTCCACCCCGTGAATATTATGTTACGTCCATTCACCACGTCGGCTCTCACCCTGGCGCCGTATGCCTCGCTTCCGGTGTTGTGCGCGCCCACTTTGATATAGAAGAAGCTCCCTATCTGCTGGAAATCCGAGACCATGAAGCTGCCGTTGACGGTGCTGCTGACCTCAACATCAACCTCTGAAGCGAATACGGGATAAGAGAGCAGCAAAAATGCCGCCATGAAAGCCAGCTTGCCGTACATCTACAACCACCCCAGCATGAATCTGAGCAGGCTGTGCCTCGGTGTTATCCTCGCGACGCTGATGGTGCCTGTATACACTGATTCCTTCATGTCCGGCTCGGTCCTGAGCTCGGCCCTGACTTCAGCTTTCTCGCCGTCATCCAGTAACAGGCTGGCGGGACTGAAATGGATGTATTCTGAGATGTTGCCTGAGCTTGTCATTATTATTCTGGAAACTTCCTCACCCTCCAGTTCAATGAACCTCTTGCTGTTACTTCCAATTGGGATTTCCCCGAAACCGAGGTCCTCGGGTCCGGCATCAAATCCAATCTCGTATGATGGAGGGGTGATGTTGGCGTCTGTCGGGTAGGCGACTTTGTAGCAGTCAAAGAGCATGCAGTACGCCATCTCTCTGCCTGCCCCTCCCGAAGGTCCTGAGTAGGCGAAAGCCCTGAGCATGGAGAACTGCAGCATTGTCAGAAATATGACGAACAGAACGACAACCAGAAAGCCCTCTCACCCCAAACAAAAACCAAATACTCTTTTTATTCATGCCAATTGACTGGCAGGGAACAG
>CAZPUZ010000189.1:0-1640 GCA_964589875.1 uncultured archaeon | reverse complement strand
CTGGCAGCGTAGAGTATCTCGTGCATGAGAGCAAGCCCCTGGGAAGCGGTGGCGGTGTATGTCCTGGTGCCCATGGAGGCTGCCCCAACGCAGGCGGATATGGCGCTCTGCTCAGACTCTACCATTATCAGCTCGGATGCCAGGTCACCGTCGGCTATCATCTGGGCTAAAGATTCGCTAATATGCGTCTGCGGAGTGATGGGATAGACAGCTATCACTCCGGGGTCACACAGCTTCACAGCCTCAGCGACCGCATCCGCTCCTGACATCACGTTCTTTGGCATCTTCATCTCTCTCCTTTCAATACTATCATATCATTCAATATTCCCAATCTCTATCTGGTCTCCTTGTTCACCCATTTCAGGGAATCCAGGTTGCCGCCCGCCATCTGGAAGAACTCAATGGCCGGCACGTCATACGAATGGTGCTTCTTTATCATGTCAATCACCTTGGACGTAAGCGGCTTCCTTGTCTTGAACATCACAATGACCTCGCTCGCTCTCCGGACTTTTCCATCGTATCTGTATACGGATTTCACCCCGGGAATGGTGTTGCAGCAGGCCGCCAGCTTTTCCTTGACCAGCGCATTGGATATGCGGCCGGCTTCCCTGCTGTTCTTCGCAGCTACTATCCCTGTGACATATCCCGGCATATCATCCCTCCTTTTTTGCGGTCATGGCCTTTACTGGACATTCCGCCACGCATATCAGGCATCCCTTGCAATAATCATAATCTATGGTCGCTTTCTTCTTGCCGCCTTTCTGCTTGACTTCAATGCAGTGCTCCGGGCAGAACCATGCGCACATTCCGCAGCCCGTGCACTTGTCGCTGACCTCTGGCCTGAATGTCCTCCAGGTGCCGGTCTTGTTCTTCCTGGAAGAGCCCGGCTCCCTGATGACAGCGGCCTCGTTCTCTGATTTGGCCGCTTCCCGGAATTCCCTGGAATCCTGTCCTATAACAGCCATTCAATCACCATACGCCTTATAGGCGTCCTCAACCATCTCCATGTTCAGGTCCCCGACCTTGCCGGGGAACCTCTTTCCCGTAACCTTCTTCAGGGACCCCAATGATGCAAGGCCTGTCATCTTTATCAGCGCCCCCAGCATGGCCGTGTTGACTATGGGCTTGCCTATCTTGCTTATGGCCAGCTTGGTGGCGTCAAAGCTGTGGCATTCGCAGCTTCCTACCTTCTCATCGCTGCCTGAGTTAAGCAGGACTCTGGTGCTGTCCTTGACACCTTCAGCCACCTCGGGAAGGTCCGCGAGGCTTGAATCCAACACGACCACGTAATCAGGGTTGTAGACCTGCGACCTGGTGGTGATAGGCTGGTTGTCAATCCTGCAGAATGCCCTGACCGGGGCGCCCCTCCTTTCCGGACCGAATGCCGGGAAAGCCTGCGAGAACTTGTCATCCTCGCCAACGGCCTGGGCGAGCAGCTGGGCGCAGGTAACCGCGCCCTGTCCTCCCCTTCCATGGAACCGTATCTCAATCACCAGAACAACCCCTATAAGCACTAAAGGCGCGAGCAATGCAAACCTGTGAAATCGCACTATATACTCCTTGTCGTTTGACCAATTTATATGCGTTTCGGTCGCCGTCAGTCAATGAGCGAATCACATGAAGCGAAAAGACGTATCGCG
>CAZPUZ010000188.1:0-1661 GCA_964589875.1 uncultured archaeon | reverse complement strand
CGCAGTCTTTGATGAAAGCTTCACCACAGACGGGGACGCTTCGCCGTAAATCCCTGTGCCGTTTATCTCATCAAAGCTTGTAGCCCCCAGATAGACGGAGCTGTTGGGGAATATCATGGGCTGGTTGAGCGAGAATTTCATGACAAGGCTGCTGTTCTCGCCGCCCGTGGACTGGAAAGGTATCAGGCTCATTGACATCTGGTTGAGCTCTATCTCTATCTTGCCGCCTTCAGACCTTGAGAGCTCGGTTATCTTGTCCTGGAGGTTGTGGATGAACTGCTCCTTGGTTGAGAAGTCGCTCATACTGGCCCGCTTCTCTATTATGGGCATGCCCCACATGTAGGCCACTCCCACAAGGGCTACGACTATACCCGTGAGCATTACAAGGGATATGACCTGCGTCTGGCCTGAAAGAGCTGCCATACAATATATTTTGTGTCTTCTTATTAATTAATCAATGCTGCGTTTCCGTCCTAGGGGCAAAGCACGGGAACCGAAAACGTGGACGATGGTGTTGATATGTCAACCTGATGCGTTCCGGAAGGCCAGCCGGCACCCCCATTGTCGTTCCTGAGAAGAACGCCGCCATCCCCGGAGTCTATGCTTACATTATAAATCGGCCCGGGAGGTCCGGCCACAGCCCCTGTCACGGCTGCCGGGTTGCCGTCTATCTGGACCAGCACGAAATCGTCATCAGTGAGTGTGCTTGTCCCCGTATTGGTAACGACCACTATTATCTCGTTGGTCCCTCCCACGTCAGTGCAGATGATGCCGGACGGGGGAACGGAGAATGTCTTGTCTATCCGCGTCCCCAGGAAGCCGAAGAGATATACATAGGCAACCCCTGCCAAAGATACTGTTATCAGAAGCAACACTATTATGGATATTATCGGGGTGATTGCCTTCCTCATTCCATCACTGTTAAAATTAAGAAAAACCCGAAATAAAAAAGAAAAGGGAAAACGGGCTTACGGGCAGGTCACTGGCCTTGTGTCTGATGTTGACGTGGTTGACAGTGTTACCGTGTGAGTGCCTGATGCACAGGTGCCGCCGCAGTCATAGCCAAGAAGCAATGTCTCACCCTGGCCCTTGGCTATAGTGACCGTCTCCAGGCTTCCTGAAACGTCCACACCGTCCACCTGGGCAAGCACGAAGTCGGTTTCTGAGAGCGACGATGTCCCGGTGTTCTGAACGACCACGCTTATCTCGTTTGTTCCTGCGTTATCAACGCATGTCGGGCTTCCTGGAACGATGTTGAAGCTTTCGGATATCTGCGTAGTCAGGTAGCCGCTAAGGTACACCCATGCCACGCCTGCCAATGCCACTGTTATAAGCAGCAGCACTATTATGGATATTATTGGCGTAATACCTTTCTTCATTTTTTCCCTCCCAAATTTTATTGCAAAGTGATGCTTTGTGCATTTTTGCAGCATATTCTTCCCGGCTACTGCACGCCCTGCGAAGAGTACCTGCTGGGCATGGGCGACCGCGAGGAGCCCTGAAGGTAGAGCCTCTTCAGCCTCTTGTCAATGGTCTCCAGGCTCGCCAGAGATGCCTGGCTGAATTCCGAGCCCTTCTTTATCTGCTCTATCATCTCGTCCATCTTCTTTGCGAGCGGCTTCACCATCTCCTTGGAGGCGTCTGTCACTCCCTCCTCGGTT
>CAZPUZ010000187.1:0-1664 GCA_964589875.1 uncultured archaeon | reverse complement strand
TGTTCCCTATGATGCGGTTGGCGTTTGAAGACCTGAGGTATATGCCGTGGCCCTCGAGGTTGAAGCTGGCGTTGTTGTAGTCGATGGTGTTCTTGTCCGAGCCCACCATGTAGACGCCGTGCGTGAGGCTGGACACCATGGTGTTGCTGCTGATGTTGTTGGTGTGCGACCACTGGAGGTATATGCCGTAGTAGTTGCTGAGCGTGTTGTGGTCAACCATATTCCGGTAAGACCTGTTCAGGAAGACGCCTCCCCTGCGGTTGGAGTAATGGGCCACCCTTGGTGTGACCGTGTTGTTGGTTACGCGGCTGTTGTTGGAGTGGTGCAGGTAGATGCCGTCATAGAAGCCTGCTATCACGCAGTTCTTTATGGTGGTGTTGCTGTAATTGGAATAGACGCCGGACACATAATGCAGGGCTATGTCCTCTGTGCCGTTGATGAGATGGCCCTGACAGTCCAGGGTGACGTTGTCCGCGGCTATGGTGAAGCATGTCTCCTTGATGGTCTGGATTATGTCCTGCTGGACCCTGTATATGGTGTCGGGCTGGTCCAGCACCCTGCAGTTGTAGATATCCGAGCCTGGATATTGAACCGGGTAGAGGTCAAATGATGCCCCGTTGTAATGGGCATAGCTGTCCGAGAAGTAGTCCCAGACCAGTATAGCCCGCTGCGATGTCCGGTCACCCCAGGTCGTGTCAGTTCTTGGAACGTATATGTAGCCGCTGTTGTTCCTTCTCATTCCATGTTCATTCTCCACTACGAATGGCACGTCAAGGCATATTACTCTCGTGGAGAAGCCTCCCGCGACCAGGGCTATGCCGGTGGATTCATAGAAAGTGCTGTTTCGCCACAACCCCACGGTACCCTCCGGGAAATAATCCGAAGCGCTGTCACAGCTCTCCCAAGGGGGCACATTCACTGCTAGATAAGTGGCCCATCCCGCGGTGTCCTTAACTGATTGGCAGCACTTGCCGGCATCGGCGCCGCAAACCCCAATCTCGAATACAAGGTCTCCCTCGTCACAATAAAGCGGCGGATTGGCAGTGGAGCATGTCCCGTTCAGCGTGCCGTCCAGGCAGTGGCTGGCTGGCTGGCCAAAAGACAAGCCTGCCAGCGACAAGACGGCACATGCAAATAGCACAAAAGCTAAGGCAGTATATTGCTTCCCCATGCTGTTAATCAAGATAGAATTTTTATATAGTTATGCACTACGGTCGGTTGCCCCCGGTAATGCGCAGCGGTGGATTGTCAACGTCCGAGCGTCACCGGCAGCTTTCTTGCAGCATGCTCTGTGAAGGAACACCCCTCATAGAGCCTGAATTTCCCTGACCTCAGGTCTGTCTCCTTGTAAAGGCTCCCGTCCCCGCGGTAGCAACGGATGACCCCGCTTGGCTGGTACTCCCTGTTTCGGTTGCCTTCCCGGTACTCGGCTACCCTCTTCTTCTTGCTCAGCATGAAGCCTGACGTGCCCCTTACCAAGCTCATCGCCCTCACGGATATCCTGCCCGTGCCGCCTTCAAGCCTACGCATTCGCTTCTTAAGCCCCCGCACATCGCCGGACAGGTAAAAGGTCCCGGGCTCCAGAAGGCCGTCTTCATGCACTATCCAAGCGCCGTCCACTTCCGGCTTGCCTGGCTCTTCTTTAAGGGCCCTCATCAGATAGC
>CAZPUZ010000186.1:0-1666 GCA_964589875.1 uncultured archaeon | reverse complement strand
TGAATTTTTGTTTTTTTTAGAATTTAATTGTTGTTGAAGTCAGAAGGTTCTAGGGTATCCTAACTGCTTTGATTATTTTATCAATAATCTGCTCTGTTGTTACGTCCTCGGCTTCTGCCTCATATGTTAGCATTATCCTGTGCCTGAGCACATCAGGCGCAATAGCCTTAACATCCTCAGGCTTGACATATCCCCTGCCGTTGAGCAGGGCGTGCGCCTTGCCCCCGAGAATTAGCCATATGGAAGCCCTTGGAGACGCCCCATACTCTATAAGGCCGTTCATATCCAGACCAAACTCATTGGGTTTTCTGGTAGCGTGCACAAGAGATGCGGCATAGTCCACTATGTTAGGGTCAGCGTATATGCCGGTACAGAACTTCTGCATCTCAAGGACCTCTGATGAGTTCATGATGTTTTTTGCAGAAGGGTTGCTGCCCACGGTCATTCGGTTGATTATCTCCTTCTCCTGGCCATGATCAGGATAATCAACCAATAGCTTAAACATGAACCTGTCAACCTGGGCCTCAGGAAGCCTGTATGTGCCTTCAGTCTCAATCGGATTCTGGGTAGCAAGGACGAGGAATGGCCTTGCAAGCGGATACGTGTCTCCCGATATCGTGACCTGGCGTTCCTGCATGGCCTCCAGCAGTGCTGACTGTACCTTGGGCGGCGCCCTGTTTATCTCATCCGCAAGAATGAAGTTTGTAAAAACAGGTCCTTTTTTTGTTGAGAATGTACCGTTGTTGTGGTTGTATATCTTGGTTCCAACAATGTCCGCAGGAAGCAGATCAGGCGTAAACTGAATCCTATGGAATCCGGAATTTATGGTACTTGAAAGTGTGCTGACCATCAGGGTTTTTGCCAGACCGGGCATGCCTTCAAGAAGAACATGGCCGTCTGCCAAAAGGGAAATCAGGATTCTTTCAAGAATATGCTCCTGGCCTACGATTACATTCTTAAGCTCCCCTATTATCTTGTCCAGTCTGGAAGAATACTGCTCTGCTTTCTTGTTCAATAGCCTGATTTCCTTGTCATGCATGCTATCCCCCAATAGAGATAATATGATCAAAAAATAAAATAATCATCATTTCTTCTCGTCATCGACCTTGTACTCAGCGTCGACCACTTTATCATCATCCTTCTTCTTGCCTTTTCCGTCAGCGCTTCCCTTATTTTCCGGGCCTGCGGCATCGCCCGCTTTGCTGGATGAACTTTCTGCCTGCTTCTTCATGGCCTCCTGATATATGGAAGCTCCTGCCTCGCCCACCACCTTCTGCAGGCTCTCTGTTTCCTTCCTGATCTTCTCGATGTCTGTGCCGGAAAGCGCATCCTTAAGGTCCTTCATGGCCTTTTCGATGGATTCCTTCTGCTCTTTCGAAAGCTTGTCGCCGAGCTCTGAAAGGGTCTTTTCCGTGGAATAGACAAGCGAATCAGCACTGTTCCTTGCCTCGGCTTCCTCCTTGCGCTTCTTGTCCTCGGCCTCATGCTCCTTTGCGTCCTGAACCATCTTATCGATGTCGCTGTCGGAGAGTTTTGTAGATGCTGTTATGGTTATCTTTTGCTCCTTTCCTGTGCCCAGATCCTTTGCTGAAACATTGAGTATCCCTGAAGCATCTATGTCGAAAGTCACCTCAATCTGAGGCACGCCTCTTGGAGCAGGCGGTAT
>CAZPUZ010000185.1:0-1667 GCA_964589875.1 uncultured archaeon | reverse complement strand
GAAGCAGTGACCTGGGCATGACCGTGCACAATGCTCGCCCCGGCGTTCCACAGGCAGTTCCACATGAAGAAAGGGAAGACGGCCTTCCTGTCTTCCTCCAGCACCTTGCGGAACCATCTCCCGGCTGTGTCAAGGTAGTCTGATATTTTCGCGAGGCTGAAATCAAGCGGGTTGTGCTCCCGGAATATGATGAGACCGTGCCATGCGTCGTACTTGGCTATGTTGGAAGCCGTTATGCAGTGCTTCCCCTTCACCCTGCCGAACACGTCCGGGGGGGTGTTCCTCTCCGGGCTGCAGAAAGCGCAGTTGTCGCCAATGAGACCGTTGAGCCTGCTCTCGGGCTCGGTATGCAGCGGCCTCCTTGACCTCAGCTCGTTGAAGAATGAGGAATCGCCGGTGACCATGTTGGTGACCTTGGTTATCTTCTGCCGCTTGACAGACCCCACTGAACCGAATTTCTCGCGCGTCCACTTCTCCATGGAGCGCGGGAGCTCAAGCCTCCCGGTCACCTGGCTGAACCTGAATATCCTGTGGAAGAGCTCCTTCTGCTTCCCGGGCAGCCTAGCTGAGACAGAATCAAGATTGATGACTGATTTGGACGCCATGCAGCAAAACCCCCGTACCTTATAGATAGTTGAGCGTCCGCGCTTAAATTTGAAGGTATTTATGGGAGCCCCCCATTAATTAAATAACATATGGCGACCAACCTGCTTTTTGACATCGGGCTCATCATAGTGGTGGCGACCGTCATGTCCTATGCCGCCCGCTTCCTGAGGCAGCCGCTGCTTATCGCGTACGTGGTCGCCGGGATAATAATCGGGCCCGTGGGGTTTGGACTTATACAGGGCAGCGAGAACATCCGCCTGCTCGGGGAGCTGGGTGTGGCGTTCCTGCTTTTCGCAGTCGGCCTTGAAATTGATTTTGGCAAGCTCAAGCACGTGGGCAAGGCCATCATAGGCGGCGGACTGCTGCAGATAGTGCTGACATTCTTCGCAGGCTTCGCCATATCGCAGCTGCTCAACATGAGCCTGATGTTCGGCATCTATGTGGGCATGATGGTCGCGTTCTCCTCAACCATGATAGTTACCAGGCTGCTGGTCAACAAGGACGAGATAAACACGCTTCATGGAAGAATAATGATAGGCATCCTGATAATCCAGGACCTTGTGGTCATCCTGGCGCTGCCGCTGCTCAACAACCTTGACAGCATCTTCAACGTCGTGTTCCTCGGGGACATACTCATCAAGGGCCTGGGCCTGTTCTCCCTCGCGGTCGTGCTCAACCGGTTCATCTTCCCCAAGGTGCTTGACTACGCCGCCGAGGCCCAGGAAATCCTGTTCCTTACAGCCATCTCCATATGCTTCATATTCATCGGCTTCTCGGCTGTACTGGGTTTCTCCATAGTCATCGGCGCCTTCATAGCCGGCATAGCCCTGGGCAACTTCCCTTACAACCTTGAGATTGTTGGCGAGACGCACGCGCTCATGGACTTCTTCTCCATCATATTCTTCACCACGCTGGGCATGCAGCTCAGCTTCGCTTCCTTCACTATCATGCTCCCGCAGTTTGTCATACTGCTGGCTGCGCTGGTCATACTCAAGCCCCTGATAATCGGCGTCATCTACATGATGATGGGTTATGGGGGCAGGATATCAACGCTCACAGGA
>CAZPUZ010000184.1:0-1670 GCA_964589875.1 uncultured archaeon | reverse complement strand
TATTGACTCCCCGAGCATGCCGGAAGGAGAAACAGTCTTCATCGTCAACACCGACGGCGTAAGGGATATATGAGCCGCTCAGGCTGGTGCTGCTCAGAATGAAAGCTAACGTCATCGGCTATGAAGTAATTCCCGCTGCCGCCGGAAATGACTATGAAACCTATTCTGCCCGAATCCAGGTGCGGGTCCGCGTCGGCATATGTGCGCGAGGAAGAGTCCTTTTCAACCATAACCTCCAGCGCATCCCCGTTGCTTACGGATATGGAATAATCAGCGTTATCCCCGCCCCAGCCCAGGGAAATGGAATCGCCGGAGCCGCTGATGGTTGTTGTGATTCCGTTCTCCACCTTCTTGAGGTTGCTGTCCCTCATGCTTATCCAGTAGAAATTATCGGCATAGTTCAGGATTATGCCGGAATGTGTGTATTTGTCGCCCGCCGTCATCCGGCACCTCCCCAAGGATTGTCAGCACGGCCGCGGTTTTAAGGACGGGTATGAGTCACCACCTGGACAATACGCGCCATCATCATCACAGTCAATGAAGCTGATGGCTTTCAGGACGGATTTGTTGGCGCCAACTGTGACCGGCAGCCCGGGAATCAAGGCCATGTTTCCATAATCCATGGGGCTTATCTCAAAGCCGTGAAGGCTGCCGTCAAAGTCCGACGTAATCCTCGTTATGACCACCGGTCCCTTGACCCAGTAATCCCCGTTGGCGAATTGCACATACTCATATTCCCCGTCAAAGTGCCATGTGATGCCGTACTGGATGATTGGGCCGGTAGTGGACGATGCTGTGCATGTCCCATTGACACAGCAATCCCCCTCCCTGACAGCCCGGAAAGCATGAGCCGTCGCAATTTGTGTCAGCCGCGGTGTTGCATCCCTGAGCGGCAACTGAAGATAAGAAAATCAAAAATACCGCAAGGGACACACAATACTCTCATATCTTACTCATCCAATCTCTCTTAATAGTTATGGTGGGCCGATTTCTCTTTGAGCAACTCGTCAATGAGCTTGTCTGTCTTCACGGATGCCGCTGCTATCCTCTTGTCAGCGGCCCCGTAATAGATGTAGAGCCTGCCGTCAAACTCCGCCGTCCCGGAAGGGAACACCACATTGTTCTCAACACCGAGCTTCTCCCACTTCTTCTCAGGCGAGAACAGCGGCTTCCTCAGATGCCCTATGACGTTCTGCGGGTTCTTCTTGTCAAGAAGGGCCGCTCCGGCATGGTAAACCTTCTTCTCATTGGACCCTTCAACCGCATGGTATATGAGAAGCCATCCTTCCTTGGTCTCTATGGGAGGGCAGCCACCGCCTATGTTCCTGTTCTCATACGTATAACGCGGCTCAAGCACAACATATTTGTCAAGCCTTCTCAGGTAGCGCTTCCAGAAGCCATTGGTCAGGTCCTTGAAGTCCCTGAAATAGGCAATCTGTATGTCCGGTATGATGCGATGTATCATGGCATACTTGCCCCTTATCTTCCCGGGAAAGAGGAAGGCGTCCTTGTCCCTGAGCATCACATCCTCGGCAACCACGTCCTTGTAGTATGAGGCGAACCAGAAGTAGCTCTCTTTGAGCTTGGCCTGATGCAGCCACTTCTCTGCCTCGTTGTAGCTCATCCTGGATGTTATTACGCCCTTGCGCCTGAACTTCTTGAGGTCCTTG
>CAZPUZ010000183.1:0-1687 GCA_964589875.1 uncultured archaeon | reverse complement strand
CGATAACCGCCACATCGGTCATACCATCAACTCCTCATATTCAAGCAGGCTTCCATCAGGTGCCCTTGTGGAACCGACAACCCTTCCGTCAACCTTCCTGACATAGAATATGTCAGTGCCGGCGGCGGGGCAGATGCTGTCATAGCTTCCGTCAATCACTCCCATAGCATGCTTCTCCACGTATTCGGCCGGCCATTGGGAATGATATCTGTTCACAACGCTGCCGAATGCCCCGGCGCTTGCCTTTCCCATCTTCTGTATTTTCATATCATTCCGCCTTAAGCTTGCCTCTCAGCTTCACGTAAGTACCGTAATCAATATTCTTCTTCCTCTTTATGTAATCTTCCGTCAGCTTTGCTTTGTCCCTTCTCTCGAGTATCTTGTCCGTGACCGTGAATATGAATGAATCCGAGCCCGCTCCCGAGCCATAGGACGTCATGATTATCCTCTCGCCCGGTTTGGCTATGTCAAGCACTGCCGCCAGGCCAAGCACGCTTGAGCCTGAGTAGCAGTTCCCGATCTTCTTGACCACAAGCCCCGGGGCCATCTGCTCGGGTGTGAAGCCCAGCATCTTGGCTGCCCTTACAGGGAACTTGCCGTTGGGCATGTGAAGCACCGCGTAATCGAAATCCCCGGGCTTAGTCCCTGTCTTCTCCATCATCATTCTGGTGGCAGAAACCACATGCTTGAAATACGCAGGCTTGCCCGTGAACCTCGCACCGTGGCTTGGATAATCCTGGCCTTCCCTTCTCCAGAAATCCGATGTGTCGCTTGTGAACGAGCATGTTGCATCAATGACTGCCAGAGGCTCCCTTCCTATGACAAAGGCAGCTCCTCCAGCAGCAGCACTGTACTCCAAAGCGTCGCCAGGCCTGCCCTGGGAGGTGTCGGCCCCTATTGCAAGGCCGTACTTTATCTGCCCGGCCTTTACATGCGAGAAGCATATCTGCATGCCTGCCGTGCCAGCCTTGCATGCGAACTCAAGGTCCGCACATGTGTATTCAGGGCCCATGCCAAGCGCCTCACCAACCACTGTGCCGCTGGGCTTGACAGCGTATGGATGGCTCTCCGAGCCCACATATATAGCACCTATGTCCTTGGGGTCAACCATGGCTCTGGAAAGCGCATTCTTGCCCGACTCAACTCCTATGGTGATTGTATCCTCGTCGATATCAGGCACGCTCTTCTCAGTTATCCCAAGGCCGTTCCTTATGCTGGACGGGTCAGCACCCCAGATACGCGCAATCTCCTCTACTGAAATCCTGAATCTGGGCACGTATGAGCCGTAGCCCACTATGCCTACCGCGCCGTTGGCAATTTCTTCATGTGACATGAAAATCTAGTAATTTATAGGCACCCAAAGATTTTTAAACCCGTTAAAAGCATTACGACAATCAACAAATACCTATTTTAATATAAACGTCCACATAAAAGCATGGACACATTCAGCTGCATCAGGACAAGGGCTAGCGTTCGCAATTACAGCTCTGACAGCATACCCGATGCCACTCTAAGGGAGATAATCGAGGCAGCCGGCCGTGCCCCATCATCAGGCAATGTGCAGGACTGGGATTTCGTGGTCGTGAAGACGCAGGAAGGCAAGGACGCCCTCGCTTCGGCTGCATTTGACCAAGCCTTCATATCAAGAGCCCCTATGGTGGCCGTGATATGCTCGGATCTTGATAAG
>CAZPUZ010000182.1:0-1736 GCA_964589875.1 uncultured archaeon | reverse complement strand
CAGTATATACTGCGAGAAGCCGAATGACATGTCAGATGTTATCACGCGTCCGGGGGATACGGAGCTTTATCCTGAGCTTTACGGTTCAGGGGCTTATAACGGCAAGTGGATCGTGCCCTCCAACAACCTTCTCGGGGAATGGTACGAATACACCATAACGGATGAAGGCACCATGTTTGCCAAGTACACAGGAGACGACCAGCAGCCTCCTTACCTGATATACAGTCTGAAGGAGGGCCGATGGCTGCCCGCTGAAAGGGAGTATGCCAGCTCAAACAAGTGCTGGGTCAAGGTCGAGTATGAAAAACAGTCCAGCGAGAAGGTAGGCAGGGTCGTGCTGGTAGGAGATGCTGAGGAATCCGTACTGAGGAATGTGATGAACATCAGGATAAGCAAGGATATCGGCGGAATCGTCACTTTGGAAGATGCGAGTGGGTACAATGAGCGAGTTTGAGATAAACCATACTGCAGTAGCGACAATAATGATTGTGATGGTGTTCATCGCTTCTATCATTTCAGCAGGTCTGGCTTTCGGCAACTCCGCAAAATTCCAGTCAGATGACATGGACACAACAGAGCAGAGGGCAGCGCTGCACGCTCTTGAAAAGTGCCTGAGCAACGGCGGCGAATACATATCTGCCGACTTCCTTGATTCCGTCTCAGGATTGACTGTCCAGGAGATTTGCGGGATAAGCATATCAAGGACCATCTCTGCCAAGGTATACAGTACTGACTACGAATATGTGTGGACGTCGGAAGGCTTCACAGAGCCGCTGACAGAAGACCAGAGCCATGAGAAGCCTGTAGCACTGGATAAGGGCGGCAATGTTTTTGTCGGTAGATTGATGCTGAGGGTGGGTACATGAGAAAGGGTATGGGTGCATTGTTCCTGATTGGTGTGGGCATATTCATACTGCTGGTCATGAACCTGTTCATATACCTTGTCATCGGCATATTCTGGTCAGGCACAGAGAACATCTACTACTTGTCTGTCCAGCTCAACGACGAGGGCAGCGAGTTGAAGAGCTTCATGAAGTCTTCAACAACCGAAAAGAACGTCATGAGGCTTGCAGGAGAGGCGGCCTTACTGGAAGGAGAGCATTTGGCTTCCCTGAAGCAGTCAATATCCGACATTCTTTTCCTCTCAGACATAGAATGCCTGCGGGTTTACGAAAGCAATCCCGAAAACCCGAAGTACAAAATAGGCACGTGCCCGGAGGATATGGACCACGGGTCTGTAGCTGATGTTCCGCTTCCCGGGGCCATGGAAGACAATTTCAAGATTAAGGCGGAGATAGTATGAAAGGTTTAAGTGTCGGAATATTTCTAATAATGCTGTTTCTTATTGGCGGCTATCAGCTGTATTTCACAGGCCTGGTGGGTCTCAGCGGCGTCAGGGTGGGCAGCAAACACTATCAGGAGGACATATACGCCCTGCAGAACTCCATTGACATGGCAAAGGATTACCTTAACGTCTCCCTTGAATATTCTTATTATCAGGCATGCTACGACAACCTTGCGCACGCAGGCTGGAGCCCGGAGTCAATCCCCGATGATTACACGAACAGCATCAACGGCGAGGATTACGTCTTCCTGGCACCGAAGGACAAGTTCAAGGACAACCTTGAAGCAACGACATTGAAACACCTGAATACGTATGCCTCCAAGGATTATACAATGATGGATTCGTATTCAGTGGACATGCCTTCATATACGAGCATGGAAATCAATGAGGG
>CAZPUZ010000181.1:0-1761 GCA_964589875.1 uncultured archaeon | reverse complement strand
TGCTTGTCCTTCTTGCCGCCTTTCTGGGCAGGCTTTGCTTTCTCGGTGCCTGCCTTCTTCCTGGTATCTTCCTTCAAGACCTTGGCATCTTTCTTGGGTTTCTTCTCTGTCATAACAATCACTTCTTCTCTTCCTTCTTGGCAGATTCAGCTTCCCCGGCTTCTGGCTTGGGGGCTTCGGGTGCGGCTCCCTCCTGTTTCCCGTCATCATCGCCTTTTCCACTGTCCCCTTTCTCTGCCGCTTTCTCTTCCTCGGGCTTTTCCCTTTCCTGCTTCTCCTCCTTCGGCTTGGGTTTGCCGCCGATTATCTTTATGGTCTTCTCCATATCCACAGGGACAAGGTATGAAGGGAACTTGGTCTTCTTGCCATTGACGATGACGTTACCATGCACTATCATCTGCCTTGCATGCATGGGGCTTGTCGCCAGGCCCTTGCTGAAAACTATGCTCTGAAGCCTTCTGTTGAGGACATCCCTGATGGTCAGCGCCAGGACGTCGTCAAGGCCGCTGCCCTCTGAAAGCATGCCGAGCTTGGCAAGCTTGTCCATGAGAAGCTTCTCCTTCTCTTCGT
Source organism: uncultured archaeon (assembly GCA_964589875.1). Taxonomy (GTDB): domain Archaea; phylum Aenigmatarchaeota; class Aenigmatarchaeia; order QMZP01; family QMZP01; genus QMZP01. The sequence goes on along the minus strand of CAZPUZ010000181.1, from coordinate 1,191 downwards.
CCTGTTCCGCGATAAGCTCTCTTGCTCTCCTCCTGTAACCGCGGAGTATGTCGAGTGTAATGAGTATCTCCCTCTTCCTCTTCAGGCCGAACTCTTCGGATATCTTCTTGTTCTCCCTGATTGACTCGGTCTCCCATGATACCCTGGGTTTCTTGAACTTCTTCCTGAGATTTCTCATTTATGGCACCTATTTCTTCTTCTTGGCGGGCTGCTGTTTCTTCTTGCTCACACCCACCGTTGAATTCTTCCTGAAAGAGCCTCTTGTCCTCTGTCCCCTTACGGGAAGCCCTGCTGAATGCCTGACTCCCTTGTAGGTCTTGAACTTCCTCATGTTGTCGATGTCAGTCTTCTTTATGAAGTCCATCTCAGAGACAGCCAAATGACGGTCCGCACCCGTCTCAGGATCGCGCCTCCTGTTGCACATCCATGAAGGCAGGCCAATCTTGTCCGGATGCATCACCATGTCCTCGAGGCTGGCTCTTTCCTGGTCGCTGAGGTCTCCAAGCACTTTCTCGCCGAGACCCGACTTCTTTGATATGAAATTGGCTGTCATGTATGAGACGCCCTTTATCCTGCGTATGGCATCCCTTACCAGCTTTGTGCCGTCAAGGTTGGTCTCGGCCATCCTTATGATGCTCTCTGTTTTTGTCTCGGTCTTGGGCCTGGGTTTTTCCTTCTTTTCTCCGCTGGCTTCGCCTTCCTTCTTCCTCATCTTGGCTTCAAGCCTCTTAAGCTCTGAATCGGATCCCATGCTAACACCAAATCAATGCGCTCCGCAAGAACAAGACTGCCCGGCACATGCCGCAATCGATTTACATACATCCATGCAACCGGTTATGGCAGTCATACCCTAGCGTCCTGCGCAAGGATCATTTGACTATCGACTTTCGCTCTTCGCAAAAGTTATAACATTAAATAAAGATTAGGTATATAAATATAACTCCTTCCTATAATTAGCAAAAATGCAGGTTGATATGATGAAAGCTACTGTCATGGACATACAGGGCAAGCCGAAAGGGAACGTGGAACTCCCCAAGGCCTTCTCAGCGAAGGTCAGGGAGGACATCATCCGCAGGGCTGTCCTTGCAGAGCGCTCTGAAAAAAGGCAGACTTACGGCGCTGACCCTATGGCGGGCAAGAGAACATCGGCCCATTATCACGGCAAGAGGCATTACCGGTTCACCATGATGA
>CAZPUZ010000180.1:0-1761 GCA_964589875.1 uncultured archaeon | reverse complement strand
CCTGACATATCCCGTCGAGGAGATTGACAAGTACGTCAAGCTTCTGGAGGCAGAAGGGCTGGACTTCATATCCTGCGACAGGCTGACGCTGCTCGACCGGAAGAGCATGTCGGCAACCCACAGGCTTGGGAACGCCGTGCTTACCATGGCATGCAACGTTCTCTTCGGCATGAGGATTAAGGACTCCCAGACGGGGATGTGGGTTTTCCGGCGCGGAATCCTGCAGTCGCTCCGGCTGACAAGCGATGGCATGCCTTTCTCCGAGGAAATAAAGATAGAGGCGTGGAGAAGGGGCTTCGCCTTCAGGGAGATTCCGGTTTCTTACAGGAAGCGTGTTGGAGAAGTCAAGCTGAACACGTGGAATGACGGGATAAAAAATCTTTTATTTATAATAAAGAAGAGATTCCAATGAAGATACTTTTCGTCAACCCACCATCTGGGGAAAGCCTGTATTCCTCACCGCCACTGGGCATCGCTTACATCGCCTCGGTTCTAAGAGAGCAGCACGATGTTGATATAATCGACTGCAGCATAGAAGGCATTGATGGCCTGGGGAAAAAGATTGCTGATTTCCAGCCTGACGCAGTCGGCATAACAGCCATGACCCCCAACATCCAGCAGGCCACCGCGACCATCAGGCACATCAAAAAACTGGCCCCGGAAACCTCTATAGTGGCAGGTGGCCCCCATTTTACAGTCATGCCCAATGAGACACTGGAGAACCTAAAGGAAGTTGACGTTGTCGTGAGAGGGGAAGGCGAGGAGGCATGCAGAGAGCTCTTCGGCAGGATGGGAAAAAAACAACCTATTGATGATGTTGATGGAATAAGCTACAGGAAAAAGGGGAAGATTGTTAACAACCGGGACAGAGCCCTGATTAAGGACCTGGACAGCCTGCCCTTTCCTGCAAGAGATTTGCTCCCGCTCAAAAAATACCGCCAGAGTATAAGCAGGAAAAAGAATTTCACAACAATGATGACTACGCGCGGTTGCCCATTCAATTGCCTGTATTGTGTAAAGGGAATATTTGGGAGGGAATACAGAAGCAGGAGCCCTGAGAACATAATCATGGAAATTGAGGAAATTGTGAACAAATATGGCATTGATGAGATAATATTTTATGACGATACGTTTACCTTACAGAGAGACAGGATAATGAAGCTGTGTGACATGATAATAAAGAAGGGAATTGAGATTACATGGAAATGCGAGACAAGGGTAGATTTGGTGGACAGACAGCTTTTATCCAAGATGAAAGAGGCAGGCTGCTATCTCATAGCGTTGGGGGTGGAATCCGGCAATCCTGGAATGCTCAAGGTCGTGAGGAAAGGAGTCACAAAGGACCAGATAAGGAAGGCCTTCCGCCTCACAAAAAGCCTGGACATAGAGACTATAGCATATTTCATGCTCGGCATACCAGGAGAGACGAGACAAACCGCAAAGGAGACGATGGATTTTGCGTTCGAGCTTGATCCTGATTACGCCCAGTTCTCGATTACCACCCCGCTTCCCGGAACGGATTTGTACAAGATGGCAGAGAAGCAGGGACTCATGTCCAATTGCGACTGGTCCAGATTCTCTTATCTGGGAAAAGAATCGTATCCGATAATGAGGCTGAAAAACATGACACCTGAAGAGCTTGTGTCAATACGCAACAAGGCAATGAGAAAATTCTACATGAGGCCGAAATACATAATGAAGAAGATGATGGAAAGCACAAAACCCCATATTATGAAAAAAAATATAAAAGCCATCAAGATG
>CAZPUZ010000179.1:0-1796 GCA_964589875.1 uncultured archaeon | reverse complement strand
CAACAGCGGAGAAGAGGACAAGGAAGTCAATGCCAGGGAAAAGGAGATGCTGGAAAGCGGAAACATGTGCGTCTACAGGATGCACTCCAACTGGGACATATGCAAAGACAGTGGGGTCGTTGATTCGCTGGCCGATTGCCTGGGCCTGGGGAATGCCGTGCATGAGGAGCGCTTTGTCAAGACATACAACATCAGTCCCAAGAAACTGGAGAAGCTCGTGCGCGAGATCAGGCAAAGGATGGGACTCGCGTCTGTAAGGTTCTACGGGGAACCGGACAGGGAAATCACAAAGGTAACCGCTCTCGTCGGGGGGCTTCGGCGGCAACCAGCTCAACATGCCCGAGATGCGAAGAAGCACGGCTCGGTAGCCATCATAGCCGGGGACCTGTGCGAGCATGTCCTAATATACGCACAAGAGCTTGGCTTGGGTGTGATTGAAGCCGGGCACAGCGGTTCGCGGTTCTGTGGGAACATGGAATGAAGACACTCTGACTAACAAAGTTCATGCTCGTCTCGGTATCTTGCCCGACACTATCATCCTTTCCTTTATCCTGGTCATCCTCGCGGCAAGCTCGTTCATCTTGTACTGGTCAAACGTGTCCTCTGCTATCCTGAATATCACCTTCTCCTCCTTGGAGAAATGGTCGTCCAGCACCCTTACAATCTTGTTTGCCCTGTCTACTATCTCGTTGATGTATGCTTGCTCGGTGCTCATCTCGCCGCCGATGAGCCTCCTCATCAGCTTGATGACCTCAATGGCAGCATAGACGTCCTTGTGGTCGTTAAGTATATCTGCCAGGGTTTCGTCATATCCATTATCTTTTTCTTCAGGAACATAAGTCCTCATCATGGGGAACAATGCATGCTCCTCGTACTCTATGTGGAGCGGCAGCTCCCTCAGGCAAAAGTTGTAGAAGTCAACGTATATGTTCTCAAACGCTCCCACGTCCCTGCATTTCTTGAGTTCCTTCACAGCCTTCTTCAGGGACTTAATGTGCTGTCTCGCCTCCTTGTGGAAGTCTCTCAGCTCCTTGAACGGGAATTTCACCGGCATGTTTTCACCCTTGATATTTGTCGCGTCTGGTTATAATTGGATTGTATACTGTTTATATTGAGTATCATAAATATATTTAAATAGAGCGTTCCCAAACCTATACCATGGACAAGAAATGCCCCATCTACTCGGTAGCGAACTTCATCGGCAAGAGGTGGACGCTGCTCATCATATGCGAACTCTACAAGGGCGGCGCCAAATGGAAGCGCTACTCGCAGATAAAGAAGAAGCTACCCGAGATGACCCCCAAGATGCTTTCCTCCCGCCTGAAGGAGATGCAGAAAGAGGGCCTGATAAAGAAAAGGGTGGACGCCAGCTCGTTTCCCATAAAGTCCGAATACAGCCTCACCGATAAGGGACTGGACTTCATCAAGGTAGTGATGGGCATGAAGGAATGGGCCCTCAAATGGGAAGTGAAGAACGAGCACTGCGAGAGCGTGGACTGCAAGGAGTGCGAGCTATAGTTGATAGTATCCTAAGAGTTGTTGGAATATGTAAGCCCGGACGGCCAATTGCTTTTATAAACATGCTTGCCATTTATTCAAAACATATATTTCAGACAAACATGTGCATAAGAAAAGGCGTAGACTTTTTCTTGCGGTATTATGGACAAATTCAGGAAACTGGGCATCAAGGAGCCAATTTTAAGGGCGATAAAGGAAGCGGGCTTTGATGAACCCACAGAGATACAGAGAAGGACGATTCCTGCGGTGATTGAAGGCAAGGATGTCATCGCGGGCTC
>CAZPUZ010000178.1:0-1804 GCA_964589875.1 uncultured archaeon | reverse complement strand
GGACAGGGAAAAAGCGAGCTTCGCGTCGCTTCGCGAGTCTGGTGCAGAGTCCAGGGGCGAGATAATAGCTGAGCGTGTCATAGGAAGGGAAGACGACAGGACAGACTACTATGAAAAGATAGCCAGACAGCTGGACAGGGAAGCAAAGACCCACAACTCAATCATCATAGCCGGTCCCGGCTTTGAGAAGGAGAACCTGTTCAGGCACATAAACGAGAAGCACCCCAAGATATCGGGAAAGATATCCGTTGAGGCCGCTAACTCGACGGGCAAGACAGGCATCCAGGAGGTCATCAGGAAGTCAGCCAACAGGGTGCTCCAGCAGACCAGGGTCGCGAGGGAGACCCGGCTGGTGGAGAGGCTGCTTGAAGCCATGGGCTCCGGAAAGCGGGCGACGTACGGGGTTGACCATGTCAGGGAAGCAACCATGCATGGAGCGGTGAAGATCCTTCTGGTCTCGGAGGAGATGGTGCCCGAGAACGAAGGTGTCATGGACGCCGTGGAGAAGATGGGCGGCGAGGTGTTCATAATCAACAGCAGCCATGAGGCGGGCGAGAGGTTCCTTTATCTCGGTGGGATAGCTGCGCTGCTCAGGTACGAGGTTTGACTGTGAGAATCCTGCATTTTCATGGCTATTTAAAATTTTGTGTTAATTAACTACAAAGAAGTGACACCATATGTATATCGGTCGCAGCGCTCTCATGCTCAATTACAAACCATTACTAACAGTCCGGCTAAGCATACCATGCACAGATTTGCTTTGCATGGCAGCCGGCTGAGAAGATATGCAAGTGTCGCGGCCTTGCAACGCCAGACATGCCGCAGACGCGTTCTTTAGCCATAACAGTGGAGGGAGAGAATATGAGAAACACGATTTTTCGGGCCTTGATTGCCTGCTTTTTTCTTGTTTCAGTGGCGGAAGGCTCATGGAAGCCGAAGTCCCTGGAAATCACGACGCACTGGAAAGACAAGTACCTTCTCACAAACGGCGGCCTGGCATATGACGATGACATTTTCGAGAGTGTTCTCAAGTCGAGGTTTGATAACGGCTTTGGTGTCGGGTTGTGGAACTTCTTCAGCCCGGATGGAGACTGCAATCAGGATTACGGCGACGAGCTGGATTACGGGGCTTTCTATGGATTTGACTTGAACGGCTGGGAGCGGCCTTCACCAGCGACCTCCACCGCAAACTGTCGCTCCACCACGACTATGAGGCGGTCTATGGTGACGGCGCCTTCAGCCAGGACAGCGGCTGGTTCGGGGACTTCAACTTCCGTCTCAGCAGACACAGATAAACCAGACAATGACCTGGGACATAATAAGCCTCCGGCTCATGGTTCCCATCACCATTCATGACGACAGGGATACAGAATGTGTCATCGGCTCTGGCTTCAGGTTTCTGTGGAAATAACGGAACGGAGGATAGATATGGCAATGTTCGGGAAGATAGCAACCGGCTGCTGGTTTTGCTTTTCTATATGATAAGGGACATTGTTGCTGCGCTGGCAAGGCGTCAGCAGGAACCTGAACTGGAGCTCAAGTGTGGAGGTTTGCATCATGATGACGATTAGGAAAGAACAACGACCGCTAGAGGAGGAAGCTGTGATGGACAGGAAAACCAGAATAATCATGATAATTCCCTATGCCTTTCTGGCAGCTTCGGCGCTCTTCTGTGCATGGGTGTTCTGGGGGAAATGGTAGAGCTTAAGAAGACGGGACGACAGGTAATGTCTGACGGAAGATGCTGGCTACGGCGGCATCTTCTTTATTCTGTCAATTAAAAAGGATATGACAAAAAAACAAC
>CAZPUZ010000177.1:0-1804 GCA_964589875.1 uncultured archaeon | reverse complement strand
AAGAGGGCGATGATGCTCATGATGGTCCGATTCTACCTCCGCGACGTGATGCAGGTCATCGTCGGCGCGTCCGTCCTGGCCATTTCCGTGGCCTTCACCGAGGAGATATGGAAGCTGGGCGAGTCCCTTCCCCTGGCCAACGTGCTGGGACTGCTGCTGGTCTCGGTATGCTTTATCGGGGCATTTGTGTACTATACTATTACAGGAACCGCATCAAGGACCACCACAGAGAGTACGCCAAGAGGGTGTTCAGTACTATGTGGTCTTTTTCCTGATAGTGGCCCTGCTGCTGACGCTCATCCAGCGGGCTCCATGGTCTTCAGAGCCCATGGTAGCTTTCGCCCGGACTGTCATAGTGTCCTTCCCGGCGTCAATGAGCGCCTCGGTAGCTGACATGATAAAGTAAGCGTATGGGGAGTTCAGGGAACGCTTTTAAAGCGTTGCGTGCCGTCATGTTAAAGCTTAAAAACCCCATATCCAATAAAATAGTACTGATACTTGCATGAAAGGCAGTTAAAACCGGAGGGGAGAATTGCATGGAAGAAAGGGTACGCAGCAAGAAGCTCATAGGGAAGGTTCTGATTTCCGAGGAGACAGGCAAGAAGTTCGGCGTTGTCGGCGACATAGACTATGTCATAGAATCCGGCGAGCTCATCAACCTGGTCCTCACCGAGCCAACCGAGCACACCAAGACGCTCAACCTCCAGCAGGACGACAAGTCCAGGATGCTGGTTCCTTTTTCGGCAGTAAGATCAGTTGGTGACTTTGTTATTGTTGCCGAGAAGGATATCGTTTAGTTGCTCCGCTTCTTTTGTTTTCAGAAGCGGCAGTTTTTGATTTCTGGGATGAGAGTTAATGAGTAAAATAACAGTCATGTCACCAGGAGAAGCGTTTGAGATGGCGGTTGACCAAAGCATTGCTTTCGGCAGGTATCCCGACGTGCTTGGAGCTTATGACGCCGGCCATCTTGATGAACGTGAGATGCGGAGATGCATTGGATACCGGCTAGCTCTTGATACGGCTTCAGGCCTTGAAGGCGATGCCGGGGGGATGGCTGCCCTCTTCTTTTCCGATATTTACGGCATGGACGCCGATGAAGTTATAGATGACATGCTATTCATGGAAGAGAATATGGGTGCATATGCTTCTGCGGATAAATGACTACTTCAGGTAGCGCCCGAGCCTTTCTATGAGCCTCTCACCGCTTACTATCTCCGGCACCACGACGTAATCCGCGCCAGCCTGCATGATTATCTCTTTCTCCTTCATTGAATAGGCCCTGGCGAATATCTTCACCCTCTTGTTGCGCCTCTTGGCCTTGCGTATTATGAAGCTGGCCACCTGGGGGTCGGGAATCGTTATCACTACCATCCTGGCTGTGTAAAGGCCTATCTTCTTCAGCAGCTCCTCGTTGTCAGCGTCTCCATAGACCGAATAGACCCCCACGGAGCTGAGGGCCTTGACCCTCTCGGGATTGTGCTCGGCCACGATGAACTTGATTCCCTTCCTGATGAGGTAGTTCACTATCTTGCTCCCCATCACGTCCGCCCCGAACAGCACAACGTGGTTCCTTATCTTCTTGGGTTCCCTGCCGAGCTTGGCCACCTTGTGGGCCATGCTGTAGTTCTTGACGAAAGGCAGGTTCCTGTACCTGCACAGGAAGCGGTATATGGGGAACCTGTACTTGGAGATGTACGGCGTGAGGACCATGGAGATGACGACAACTGTTATAAGAAGCGAGTATGCGTTGCCGCTCAGATGGCCGAGCATGAGACCCTGCGCTGCTATGACGAACGTGAACTCG
>CAZPUZ010000176.1:0-1815 GCA_964589875.1 uncultured archaeon | reverse complement strand
GCTGGATTTGTATCGCGCTTTGCGCACCCTGAACCCGTCGCCTTATATGTATTTCATGGACCTTGAGGGTTTTCATATTGTCGGCTCGTCGCCAGAAATACTGGTGCACCTGGAAGACGATATAGTGACCGTGCGACCCATTGCAGGTACGCGACCGCGAGGCAAAGACGAACAGGAAGATCAACAGCTCGAGAAAGACCTGATGACCGACCCCAAGGAACTGGCTGAAAGCTTCAGGACAGACGGGGAGAGCCAGGGGCTGTACAAGTTTGACCCGGAAGCAGGGTTCATCATCAGAGAAGGCTGTGCTGTGGAAGCTCTCGGCATCCTCGGCAGGATATATCAGGAGGAGTTCAGTTGACTGAGGTGGCGACACCATGAGCGGGACAGACCAGCATCCAGAGGCCAGCGATTACAGGGCAGAGGCGTGGGGCACTTTTGAGTCCGATGCCGACTACAGCCTGCTATCCATGTGCAAAAGGGCGGTCAGCAACGGGACAGACATAAATGAGCTTGAGGAGGCGTTCGTCAGGGACAAGAGGTCCGGAGGATTGTTCTCAGAGGACAGGGGATGCAGGTCTGTGAAGGGCAGGAGGGCATACGACGTCCTGGCCATTCTCCAGCGCGTTGAGATGGACATGGAGCCGTCAAGCGCGGACGATGAGCTTGCGGAAGAAGCCGCCGTCCCTGGCAGAAGACCGGTACCCAGCCAGCCCGACGCACCTCCGCACAGTTATGAAATCCCGAAAACGAGCACAGTGGGGCTTAAAGGTTACATGAGGCGGCATACAAGAAGCCCGGATGGTTTTGATGCCGCATATGAGAGCGTGGTTGAGGATGCCATGGTCCAGGGACTGCTGAAGAGGCGGGGAACAGGATACAGCTTCAGGTCACAAGACGAGCCCTCCATCAGGAAGATAGTGGGGAGGCATGCCGAATGGCTTGAGCCGAAGAAGCCAAAGCCCGCAGGCCGCGACAATGGAGACAAATACATGCTGGACGGCGACGGCTACGCTGACCTCATGGACATATGCACCGCAATAGGCGGTCCCGGCAGAGCCAGGGAGCTGTATAAGAGGTTCGCGGCAAGCCCCGGCAACAGCAGCTACTTCAGGAAGACCGGCAACGTTTTCAGGCCCGTTTGCAGGGTTCCGAAGGACAAGATAAGGGCGGCTGAGATAGTGCTGGGCGGCTATACCATGGATTTCTAAGCTTCAGAATTCATAACCCAGCTTCTCAAAGACCTTTCTCATGTGCTGGGAGTCCCTGAAAGTAATGGGAGATTCGCTGATTATGGTCACGTCCAGCTTTCGCTCCAGTATCTCCTTGGCCAGCGGCTCGAAGGGCGGCCTGTTGTGCTCCAGTGTGATGTGGTTCTTCTCCCCCTTGGCCGTGAACTCTATGCCCGAAAAGTGGATGTGCAGGTGGTTGTCCAGCTTCGGAAGGACGGGCTTGAGCTTGTCAAGCATCTCAGCGTAATCGATCTTGCCGAAGTTCCTTGCGTAGAGGTGAGCGAAGTCAATGCAGCACCTGCAGCCCGTTTCCTTCACCAGCCGTATGGTCTCCTCCAGCGAGCCGAGGGCGGAATGCTTGCCCGTGGTCTCCGGGGCAAGATGACAGTTCCATTTCTTTTTCTTTATCACCGCCTGCATATCGTCCATGGCTTTTTTCGCGGTCTGGTAAACCTTCTCCTTGTCCATGCCGCCGAAGAAAGCCGGGTGGAACACCACAGGCCCCCCGCCCATGTAATGCATCCTCTCGCAGCTGTCAAGGATGCGCTTCTTGCTCTGCTCTATCTTCACGGGCTCCTTGGAC
>CAZPUZ010000175.1:0-1819 GCA_964589875.1 uncultured archaeon | reverse complement strand
AAAAACCAAAGGACGTTCAGGAACTCATGAAGGAGGCCAGGCCTCCTTCACGGGAAAAGGCGCAGGCCGTTCTGGAAGCCGCATTATTCATGGCCAACAAGCCGCTGATGCTTGACGAGCTGGCCAGGATATCAGGCATCAATTCCCTTGGCTACCTGAAGCAGTCGCTTGAGAGGATACAGAAGGATTTTGAGGGCAGGGGCATGCACATAGTGAATGACCGCAACGGCTGGAGGATGCAGGTAAGGCAGGAGCACCTACCCCATGTGGCACATCTCACCCCGTATTCCGACATATCTGAGGGCTGCAAGAGGACGCTGGCGCTGCTTGTCTACAAGGAGCCCATGAAGCAGTCGCATATGATAAGGATACAGGGCAACAAGGCTTATACTTACATAAAGGACCTCAAGAGGAAGGGCCTGATGAAAACGGAGAAGAAGGGCAGGACAATGATGCTCAAGCTAACCAAGGAATTTGACCGTTATTTCGGGGATGAAAGGATCAGAATAAGGGAAGAAATGATAAAGGAGTTCGGCGACCCCAGCAAGGTCTTCGCGGCCTTTGACAGGGAGGTTGCAGCGGACAACCAGAAGCAAGCTAACAGCAACGCTTCTAATTAATAGCAACAAACTCATATTTTTGTATGCCACCAGGAAAATCCCGGAAAGACAAATCACTGTTCTGGGCCGACCAGATTGCTGAGAAGATATTGGGGAAGGAGAGGTTCCATTACATAGACAGGCCCGTGCCCAAGCAGAGGCAATTCACGGTCAAGACCTCTGCTTCCCTCTCCGGCGTGCTGCACATCGGCAGGCTGAGCGACACCATCAGGGGGGAGACCGTACATCGCGCGCTCACGGATGCGGGAGCGAAATCAAGGCTCATATGGGTGGCCGAAGATATGGACCCGCTGAGGAAGGTCCCCAAGGGCGTGCCTTCCAGCTTCAGGAAACACATCGGCATGCCCGTGACCGACATCCCCGACCCTGGCGGGTGCCATGATTCTTATGCAGAACACCACGTATCAGAATATTTCAGGGTCATTGACCGTTTCGTCTCAACCAGGATGAAGAAGTTCTCCATGAGGAAGGAGTACAGAAAAGGCAGCTTCGGCCCTTTTATCAGAAAGATAATGGAAGGTGCTGAGAAGGTCGCTGAGATACAAAACAAGTACAGGAGCAACCCCCTGCCCCCGGGATGGAGCCCATGGAAGCCAATATGCGAGAACTGCGGCAAGATAATCACCACCCACGTCACGGGATTCTCGGACGGGGTTGTGCGCTATGAGTGCAGGGATTACGATTTTGAGAAGAGCCGGGCCAAGGGATGCAGCCACAGGGGGGAAGACGACCCCATGAAGTTCAATGGCAAGCTCATGTGGAAGTCTGAGTGGGCAGCACAGTGGGCCAGATGGAAAGTCTCTGCCGAGGGTGCCGGCAAGGAATACCAGGTGCCCATGAGCGCATGGTGGGTCAACGCCGAGATAGCCGAGAAGGTGCTGGGTTTCCCTATGCCCGAGCCCATATTCTATGAGCACATAATGATAGACAACGAGAAGATGTCCGCCAGCAAGGGCAATGTGGTTTACCCCAAGGAATGGCTGGAAGCCGCGCCTCCGGAGCTGCTCCGGTTCTTCTACAACAAGAAGCTCATGAAGACCCGCTCATTCTCATGGAAGGATTTGCCCAAGTTGTATGATGATTATGACGAACATGCAGCTGTTTTCTTTGGAAAAAAGAAATGGAGCAACCCAAAAGAGGAGCAGCACATGAAAAGGCTGTTCGAGGTATCACAGATTTCAAAACCAAAAATGCCTAGC
>CAZPUZ010000174.1:0-1858 GCA_964589875.1 uncultured archaeon | reverse complement strand
CTTGATGACGTTGCCCTTCTCGTCGCTGATAGTCACCAGCTCATTGTGCCTGCCGTTTATCTTGACTACTTCCCTCTTCGTCTTCATGGGAAGCATGCATATTTCTTGGTCTCCCACATAAAAACCCGTTAATCCCGACAACAAAGAAGCCTAAAGCATCTCCATTATCTCGGCAATCAGCCCATCGACAAGGGCAGCGTTCCCGCTTCCAATCCCGCCGACCGACCATTCATTTCCCCTGAATTTTTTCGCGAACACCTTCATCCCGTTATGGTAGTATTCCGCGACAACGGAAGGGGTGGACCGATTCAGCCTCCGAAAACCCTTCTCAATCAGCATCCTCTCTATGGCATTCCTGGCGGCACCCATGATGTAGGCTTCGCCACCGAAGGGAAATACCTATGGTTTAACAAAAATCAACCAAAAGGTTTAAAAACACGTGTCAGATAAGCGTAACAGCTATCAGGAATAATTCCAGAGAAATCACTAAGAGCATATTCTTGATGAAGAATGACTTGTCATTTCCGTTCCTTGAATCAAGGGCATATATTGTGTAAATGCCCCACGGAAGGAAAATCAGGGTTCCGAGATACCTCACGTCAATAATGCCCAGCAACGACACCCCGGCGATATAAACGAAGGATATTATCACCAGCAATGATATCAGCTTTTTTGTCTTGTCAGTGCCAAATGTGTCGGGCAGCGTCCTTATCTGGTGAACGCTGTCCCCGTAAACATCCTCAAAATCCTTGGTGATGGCTATACCGGTTCCCAGTATAAACAGAAATACTATCAATACCCATGGCACAGGCATCGTCTGAAAGAGTGCCCATCCGGCAAGCGGGCAAAGCATGCTGTAGAATATCAGGCCTGTCAGCGTATTTACCAGGAATCTCGCCCTGAGCCTTATGGGAGGTATTGAATAAAGGGACGTCAGTACTACAGAGATTACCACAATCAGTATGAAATAGACATTAAGGAAAGCAGCAAAAACAAAGGCCAGAATATACAGAAAAACAGCATACGCCGTTCCGGTTCTTGCTGATATTGACCCACTGGCGATAGGTCTTTTGGGTTTATTGAGCTTATCAATGGACTTGTCAAACACGCCATTTAGGGTGTTGAAGCCCCCAACAACCATGGTCAAACTCAAAGCAGCCCAAAGAAGCCTGATATCATTTATCGTGCCGGACGCGAGAACCGCACCCACTACCATGCCAAGTATTGCGATTGGGATGTAGCAGGGGACAGTAACCTTCAGAAATTTCAGCATGATACCTAGTTTATTATGGGTTGTTCTGATATTTATCTTGCTTTTATAGGCGCTGCAACATACTCTATTTCATGGGGGTCTATGACGTAATAGTTGTAGGAGCAGGACCTTCCGGTTCTGTTTGTGCTGAAATACTGGCAAAGAACGGTCTGAAGACGCTTGTTATTGATAAGAAGAGGAAGGGGTGGGAGAAGCCATGCGGCGGTGCCATGGAGGAGCATTTTTTTGAGGAGTTCGGCATACCCAAGATGGGAGCAAGGACCAAGGGGATAAAGGCATACAAAGGCGAACACTCAGAGGAAGCGGTAATAAAATACAGGACATTCGTAAGGAGCGAATTCGATGAATATCTCTCAAGAAAAGCCGAGGATAGCGGCGCAGAGGTGATACTGGAGACAGAATGCAAGGCCATTGAGAGCCATTCAAAAAGTGTAAGGATAAAAACCAGCAGGGGTATCTTCTCATCAAGCATTTTAGTGGGGGCCGACGGAGTCAATTCCCTCGTAAGGAAGCATCTCAAAGAAGACCTTGAGAAAAAGGAATTCGCATTCTCCGCAACACAATGGATGAAAGGCAGCCACAGGT
>CAZPUZ010000173.1:0-1872 GCA_964589875.1 uncultured archaeon | reverse complement strand
TCGATACATCCAGCGGCGATGACGGCGGGGATGATACCTACAACCCCGGCGGCGGTAGCAGCAGTCCGGGCGGCGGAAATGCGCCGGGAAGCGGCGGCATCGAGATAGAATTCGAATGGAAGAAGAACTTCACCGAAGAGGAGGTTTCCGTTGTGTTGAGCAACGAGACAACCGAGAAGGTTGTTGCCAACAAGACCGTCCAGGTCAGAGAGAAGCGCGGTGTTGGCCTAAAAAGAAAGGAAAGGATGGTATTCAGTGTTAGCGGGTCCCGACACTCTATCGGGGTTGTTCAGATGACTCATCAGTGGGCCATAGTGAACATATCATCCGACCCCATACAGCTGAACATGACCCCCGGGACGGAACATCTGGTTGACATTGACGGCGACGGGATTGATGATGTGCTGGTGCGCCTGGAATCCATTGAGAACAACATAGCTAACCTGATAGTGGAATACCTTGATACAGAGCTGCCGTCACCATGTGAGCCTGACTGGTATTGTGAAGAGTGGGGCCCATGTGTTGACGGTGCTCAGTCAAGGGTTTGTATTGACATCAATGAATGCAATACCAGCCTTGGCAAGCCTGTAACCATGACAGACTGTGAAGGAACTGGCTGCACGCCGGAATGGGAATGCACTGAATGGAGCGGATGTGTTCAGGGGAAGATGAACAGGGAATGCACCGATGCTTCCGGCTGCGGCACCAGCATAAACAAGCCTCTGGAGGAGCAGGCTTGTGGCGACTGGAGCATATATGTGATAGCAATAGTTATTGCAGCGTTTGCTATAACACTTCTGGTCTACTTTTACAGGGGATCGAAAACAAAAGGAATGAGAAAATAAGGCGCAGTTTTTTCGGTAAGGAGTGAGTTCTTAGCTAGCCGCCGAATTCTTTCTGCCATTCTTCGTATTTACGGACATCTTCGGGCTTTGTCGCGGGCTTTATCTTCTTCAGCGCACCTTCAAAGTCTGAGAGGCTGAGCGTCCTGGTCTTCAGCGAATATTCTTCAATCTGCTTGGAGTTGAGGTTCGGCAGGTCGGGGTTCTGTTCCCTTACCATGAGCGATATGGCCTCTTCGCAGGTGCCGAGGATGTCCCTTCCCGAGAAGCCTTCTGTCCTGGATGCCAGTTCCCTTATCACAGAAGAGCCCTCAACATCCGCTCCGCTCAGGTGTATGCGGAATATTTCCTTCCTGGACTTCTCATCTGGGAGCGGCACGTATATCTTCCTCTGGAAGCGGCTCAATGCTGCCTCATCAAGATCCCATGGCTTGTTGGTCGCGCCCATGAGAAGTATCCTGTCTTCGTTCTTTGAATTGAATCCCTCAATCTGAGTGAGCAGCTCTCCAAGCACCCTTCTGGTGGCCTCGTTGGTGTCCCCGGAGCGCTTCACTGCGACAGAATCAAGTTCGTCCATGAATACCACGGAAGGCTGCATGGAGCGGGCTTTGTGGAACAGGGCACTGACCATTCTGGGACTCTCGCCGTAATACTTGGAGAGCAGACTGGATATCTTGGCTTCGAAGAAAGTGGCGTCCAAGGTATTGGAGGATGCCCTGGCCAGCATGGTCTTGCCCGTGCCGGGCGGGCCGTAAAGGAGTATGGTTCGCTGGGATTTCACGAAAGGAGGCTTGTCTTTGACAAAAGGCAGTATTATGGCCTGCTTGATGACTTCCTTGGCCTCTGCGAGGCCGCCGATGCCGTCCCAGTCGGTTGTCGGCTTCTCGGATACTATCAGGCCGGAGACCGCCTCCTGGTACAGGTCGGGCTCGGTCCTGCTCATCTTCTTGAGCTCCGGTCCCTGCCGTATGGTCTTGCTGATGCTCTCATACTGGCTCGCGGCGGAGAAAGCCTGTTCGGCCTGCTCATT
>CAZPUZ010000172.1:0-1893 GCA_964589875.1 uncultured archaeon | reverse complement strand
GGTCTGCGGACCGTTCCTGATAACCAGCGTGCCGTCGGTGTTGGAGTAGTCCACGTAGGCGAAGTTGCTGAAGCACGGGGAGCATGCTACTGAAGGACTTGCGGTGAATACCCCCATGGCGTACAGCGCCGCCACCACGATCACCACGATCAATATTGCCCATCCATATGTCATTAGATATTCCATTGCAGCTTGTGCTTTCATTTTCATGGTTATCTGTTATAATATACGCCAAGCGACTATATAAATGTTAAACAGTGTGGTGCAGCTAACTGAATCCGGCGAATATACCCTCTGCCACTATTTTCGCGACGAAGTATATGAGGAAAGCGAGGATTACCAGGACCGGGGCGTACTTGATACCGGATTTCGTCTTGCCGCTGCTTATCATGCCTATGATGAGGCTTCCGAACATTGACGTCAGGAAGATGGATGCCAGAGAGAACCAATACAGGAAGTTTTCCGAGATGCTCACAGTACCGAGCTTTATCATTGGCACGTTGCTCACTGAAGGCAGTTCCGTGACGCTGACCATTGAGCCAAGCTCGGTGATGGTCTTGATGAGGAAACCTGATATGGCGTAAAGCGCAGGTGCCCCCATGCATCCCGCGAAGGCGATGAATATGACGTACATCATCACGTTGGCACTCACCTCCTTCTTGAGGCCCTGCTGCAGCCTTATCTCGTGCGCGTTCTCTTCCAGCAGCGAAGCGAACTGCCCGCCGTTCCTGATGCCTTCGGATATCAGCCGGACAGTCCTCTCAAGGGTATCGGACCTTATGTTCCTTGTCATGAGCTTGAGGCTCTCTTCGAGCGACTTGCCGGTGACAATCTCCTTGCCCACCTTCTTTATGGCTTCCGAGAGGGGGCCGAACTCCTTCCTGGCGCTGAGCAGAAGCGCCCTGCTTGGTATATAGCCCGCCCTGCTGTTGGCGGCCATGAGCTGGAGGGTGTCGGGAAGGACTTCCTCCACAAAATTTGCCCTCCTCTCAATTGCAAGGGACAGGAAGCCGTGCAGCAGCAGGAATATGGAGATGAATCCAACCAGGGCAGCGATGATAAAGGCTTCCGGCACCAGCAGGCCGAGCACCGCGCCTCCGGCTAGGCTGAAAGCGAAGGCGTAATTGACGAATCCATCAGGCTTCCTGTCGCTGCCCGTGTAAACCATCATATCCTTTAACTTAGCCTTATAGCTTGCCGGCATTATCTTGTATACCATCTAAACACCTACGGGCCTCTTTGTCTTTATCATCCCCATGAACATGACCTGAAAGACCGCGAGGAAAACCAATATCACGACCATCAGCAGCTCAACCTGTATCAGCGTCCCCACGAAAGAGAAAAGCACGAGCATGAATATGATGCCCAGTGTGGGGAATATGACCACCAGCAGCATGTAGAATAGTGCGAGCGGGTTGAGCTCGGAGCCGTATTTCTTGATGGCCACCTTCTGTTCTGTGGCAAGGCTCTCAACAATCTCCTTCAGGGTCCCGCCTATATCGGCGCCGCTCTTCATGGCGTTGACCAGCTGCCATATTATCCTGCGAAAATACAATGAGGGATTGCTCCTTGCCATCATCTCAAGCGCCTCAATCTCACTCTTGCCGGTGTGTATCTCCTTCACTATCTTCTGGAATTCCTTGGAGAGCACGCCGTAATCGTTCCTTGAGATTGATACCATGGCGTTGAACAATGGCACGCCGGACCTTACATGAACCAGCAGGTGGTGGAGTACGTAGGACAGGTTGACCTCAAGGTCCTTTATTTTCTTCCTGGCCTTGAGCCTGGGGTAGAAAGTGAGATACATGAACGTCGCCCCTCCCATCGCCGCGCCGGCGCCGAATGAGAGAATGACCGCTTTCATCATCTCTATCTTGGCAGCCATGGCCACCA
>CAZPUZ010000171.1:0-1933 GCA_964589875.1 uncultured archaeon | reverse complement strand
ACTCCCGCAGGCGACGCCAGCCAGGGCACGCTGACCATATTCACATACACGGCATGAAAATGGTATTCGTGTACTGGTATTTCCCGGTTAGTTTTCTCATACCCAAAGAAACTTGTTTGAGGCCAGAATGAGGGATTTCGCACCTTTTGGTGGCCTGTTCCCTGTGCGGGCATGTTGATAATATTGCATACATGACCGTTTTCGCATCAGGAAACCGATACGCTTTTCTATTACATAAGTACAATAATATGACATGACAAGGAAACTGACCAGCTACCGGAGCTTCTGGACTGTATGGCTCGGCTCCGCTGGTGCCAAGGAAGGCACTACCCTGTTCAACATACAGAAGACCTGGGGCATCACTACCAACTATCTCTATCACAGGGAGCCCGGTCTCAACAAGCCTATGTACAAGGCTATGAAGGAGGACGCATGCATAACCAAGGAAGGCAAGAGGATAAAAGCGGGTTATGGATGGGTCCCTGAGTATGTCATAAGCATGCACAAGCCTCCTGGCAGAGACGAGTGGTCCCTAAACGTGCTGCTCCTGCAGAACTGGAAGATAGTGCAGGACTTCATAGAGAAGAATGCGGGAGTACTCTTCAGCACCGAGAACCTGAAGACGCTGTATGGCGACCTGGAATGCATGAGCAGGATGGGACCCTATATGTTTGACGACATATTCAAGCTTGTGGTCGTGTCAAACCTCCTGCCTATCTGCTCAAGGTACAGCGCCAACATAGTGGCCAGAATAATGTACACCATGATATCAATGGCTCCGGGAAGAAACCTGCTGCCATATTTCCAGAGCATAACAAAGCAGCTTGGCGGGCACGATTCCTTCCCGAAAGTGATCGAGAACGAGAGCATGCTCATGGATGTGCTCTTCCCGATAGAGTAGCTCATGGTCCGTATGTCAGGAAAGAAGGAAAAACAGGAGGGAAATGGCGGGGACGAGAACCAGGATAAACCCGGCAGTCTGGGTGAAGGGAGCTCCGTACTCATCCGGATAAGGAAATGGGTCCTCATATGCTCCCTGGCCACGCTGGCCTTTGGCGGGGTGTTGGTATATTCAGAGGATGCCGCATCATTACTGTATTCCATCATAGGCTCTTTCTCCGAGGACAGACCCGTGGGGACCCTTGTGAAGGGTGAGCGGGTGGTCGCGGACTTCCTTTCGGAGCATCCCGATGCCTCAATGGATATATCCTTCTTCAGGAGGGAGGAAGCCACCATGATATTCGAGTACATGGAGGAGCAGTGCAACCAGAGCACGGACCTTCCTGAGGAGTTCTACAGGGTCACCATTGAAAGCGGCAGGAAGTCGCTGACTGCCTGGGTGGACTGGAGCAAAGAGGAGATTGTCTGTGTTGCCAGGACGGGCGACTGGTCAATAAACTGCAGCCCGCATGCGAACTTCAGCTGCTATGGCGGGGACGTTTACTGGTTTGACTCGTGCGGGAGGGCCGAGGAGATCAAGAAAAGCTGCTTTGGTAGATGCAAGGGACAGGAATGCCTGGAGCTGTGTGTATTGGAGAACAGCGGATTCACCATTGAGGAGAACATAAGCTGCTGTTCCGGGCTGGAAGTGATACCTGACATCAATCCAATATACGGTGGTTGTGAGGAGCCGGACAACGAGACGTTCCTCTGCACCATGTGCGGCGACGGGCTCTGCAAGCTGCCTGAGAACATGTGTAGCTGCCCTGTTGACTGCGACCACACATGCGATGACACAGACGGGGTTGACTACTATGAATGGGGCAAGGTGGTGAGGGACGGGATCGTCAGCAAGGACAGGTGCCTTAACCAGGCGACTGTGCTGGAATACTTCTGCGAGCATATGGCAGTCATGAACGAGACTTTTGAATGCCCCCATGACTACGAATGCCATTCCGGCAGGTGTGTCAATGTATCCCTGCCCTGCGTGACC
>CAZPUZ010000170.1:0-1971 GCA_964589875.1 uncultured archaeon | reverse complement strand
GATGCCCTGGTTGAACAGCCTGAGAAAGGGCTCATCAAACTTGACCAAACCCAAGTCCCTTATAACCCTGGTGAAAAACCTCGCGTAGAGGAGATGCATGACCGCATGCTCCGCCCCGCCTATGTACTGGTCCACAGGCATCCAATAGCCGACCGACTTGGTGTTGAATGCCCGACCCTTCTTATCAGGCGAACAGAATCTGAGGAAGTACCATGAGCTGTCAACGAACGTGTCCATGGTGTCTGTTTCCCTTCTTCCATGCCCTCCGCACTTTGGACACTTCGTTTTCACGAACTTGTCGTTGGACGCGAGAGGATTGCCCTTGCCGGTGAACCTAACATCTGTCGGCAACAAGACCGGCAGGTCCTTCTCGTCAACGGGGACTATTCCGCACTTATCACAGTACACGACCGGGATGGGCGTCCCCCAATACCTCTGGCGTGATATGCCCCAGTCCCGGAGCTTGTACTGGACCACCTTCTTTCCATATCCCTTCTCTTTCAGAAAATCTGTTATCTCATCTATCGCGTCGTAGTTCTGGCTGCCGTCAAACTGCTGGGAATTCACCAGCGTGCCCTGGTCCATGTACGCCCTGCTCATGGTGTCCGCGTCAAGGTCAAACGAATGAGGCTTGATGACTACCTTTATGGGAAGCTTGAACTTCTTGGCGAACTCAAAATCCCTCTGGTCATGCGCGGGCACCGCCATCACGGCCCCTGTCCCGTAATCAGGCAAAACGAAATTCGCGAGGTATATCGGTATCTTATCATTGTTGGCAGGGTTGATGCAGTATCTCCCCGTGAATATGCCTTCCTTTTCCCTGTCTTCAGCTGTCCTCTCAAACCTGTCCTGGAGGATGACCTTCTTGGTGAATTCCTTTACCTTTGCTTCATTGTCTGTTCCTTTGACCAGTTCCTCAACAAATGGATGCTCCGGCGCATAGAGCAGGAACGTGACACCGTAAAGCGTGTCGGGCCTAGTGGTGAATACCTGTATCCTTTCCTTTGACCTTGAGCCGTTTTTCTCCATGACAGGAAAATCAATCAGCGTGCCCTCACTTCTTCCTATCCAGTTCCTCTGCATGGCCTTTATGCTGTCCGGCCACTCCAATCTGTCCAGGCCCTTCAGAAGCTCGTCCGCGTAATCGGTTATCTTCAGGAACCACTGCTTCAGGTTCTTTATCACGACCTCGCTTCCGCAGCGCCAGCATTTCCCGCCTTCAACCTGCTCGTTGGCGAGTACTGTATTGCATTTCTCGCACCAGTTCACCGGGGCTTCTTTCTTGTACGCCAGTCCCTTCTTCATCATCTGTATGAAGAACCACTGGTTCCATCTGTAATAGTCCGGATAGCATGTCGCCAGTTCCCGTGACCAGTCATAGCTCAGCCCAAGCGACTTCTGGTTGCTCCTGATTCCCGCGATAGAGCTTTCTGTATATTCAAGCGGGTGGGTCTTGTTCTTTATGGCTGCATTCTCCGCGGGCAGGCCGAATGCGTCGTAGCCCATAGGATAGAGCACGTTAAATCCCTGCATGCGCCTGAATCGCGCATATGCGTCGCCCATTGAGTAGTTGCGGATGTGGCCCATGTGCAGGCCCGAAGCGCTGGGATAAGGGAACATCTCAAGCACATACATCTTTTTCTTCTTTGAGTCCTCCCTGGCCCCGAATATTCCGGCTTCTTCCCATCTCTTCTGCCATTTGGCTTCGACTGCCTGGAAGTCTGGCCTTTCTCTGTTGTGCTTGTTGTTCATGTTGTTCACTTTTTGTATGCATATATTATAATCTTAACCTTTCTCTCCATACGCTCCTCTCCCCCTGTAAGCGCATGACTGAGAAACAAGCTATCGGCCTATGGACATTCACGCCAATAGCGCCAGGACTAGCAGAGCAAGGCCCGTTGATGCTGTCAGCGCCTTCCCGGTCTTTGTCTGCGGCGTCGGCATAGGGATTAATTCGGGCTTATGTTATAA
>CAZPUZ010000169.1:0-1980 GCA_964589875.1 uncultured archaeon | reverse complement strand
TCATGGATGTGGTGAGGCCGCATGTCGTGCTGGTCGCCGGCAAGAGAGGGTCGGGCAAGAGCTACACGGGTGCTGTTGTCGCCGAAGAGATAACGCTGCTTCCCGAGGACATCAGGAAGAACCTCTCGGTGCTGATGTTTGACACCATGGGCATCTACTGGAGCATGAAGAGGCCCAACATAAGGGACACGGACACTCTCAAGAAATGGAAGCTGGCTCCCAAGGCCATGGATGTGAAGCTGCTGGTTCCCAGGGGATTTGTCAAGGAGTATGAGAAGGTGGGCGTAAAGGTTGACGGCTCCATCACCCTTGCGTGCGGAGAGCTGACGGACCAGGACTGGATGACCACATTCGGATTTACCATGACAGATGAGCATGGCGTCGCGCTCCAGAGGATAATAAACAAGGTCAAGAAATGGTACGGGGACAGCTACTCAATCGGCGACATCATAAGGCTGATAGAGGTGGACGACAAGATACAGCAGAAGACAAAGAATACGCTCTTCAACTGCTTCTCAGCCGCTGAGACATGGGGCATCTTCGAGAAGGAAGGGACACCAATCAAGGACATATTCGAGAAGGGCAAGGTATCGGTCATTGACGTGTCCCATTACGCGAGGACATCTTCTGGATGGTCAGTGAGAGGCATGCTGGTTGGCATACTGTCCAGGAAGATATTCCAGGAGAGGCTGATGGCCAGGAAGACCGAGGAGTTTGATGTGATGGTGGGCGACACGGGAAAGAGCGTGCCCATGGTGTGGCTTGTCATAGACGAGGCCCACCAGTTCCTTCCGGCAGAGGGCCAGACAGCAGCCCTGAATCCCATGCTGACGCTGATAAAGGAAGGAAGGGAGCCTGGCATATCCCTGCTGCTGATAACCCAGAGGCCCAACAAGCTGCATGAGGATGCGCTTGCGCAGGCAGATCTTGTCATCTCCCACAGGCTGACGGCACAGGCAGACATCAAGGCCCTGCGCTCGGTGATGCAGACCTACATGCTCAAGGACATACAGGACTACATAAACACGCTCCCCAGGCAGCCGGGATCTGCCATAGTGCTGGACGACAACCAGGAGAGGGTCTATCGCATTCAGGTAAAGCCCAGATACAGCTGGCACGCCGGCGGCTCTCCCATGGCCATCAAGAAGAAGGGCATATTTGACTGAAGCTGGGTTATGCTTATTAGTAAATACAGGGAAAAATAATCAGGGAGGGTAAATTATGAAGGAGCTTAAGAAGATAGAGATTGTCTCCGCCGCCAAAGTGACTGCGATAGTCTCGGCTATATGGGGTTTCATAGCCGCAATCATCAGCCTCGCTGCCCTGGCCCCCTTCGCTGCCTACGCAGGCACCGCAGGAGCCACGAACCCGCTTCTCATGGGAGTGGGATTCGGTATAGCGTCAATAGTCATAATGCCGATAATGATGGCCATACTGGGATTCATAATGGGAGCAGTTGGTGCATTCTTCTACAATGTTGCGGCCAAATACGTCGGCGGCGTGCAGCTTGACCTTTGATTTTATCCCTCTTCACTCTTTCGGGATTATTGTTTGTTTTGTTTTTCATCTCATGTAGCCCTTCTTGCCGAAGCCCCCCGCGTAGTCATGGCTGTCCCTGCTGATATAAGCCCCCGTCATCCCGCCGTAATCGGAGAAACCGCCTTCCCTTTCTTGTTCCTTTCCTTTTCCCGCCTCTTCCGGCGTCCATATGGCTTCCACTGAGATGTCTCTCTGTTCTTCCTGTGGTGCCAGGGGCGACTGGAAACTCAAAGATGTTGGCTGTTTCCATATCACATTGCCGTCCGTGTCAGCGCAGTATATGTTGCAGTCCCAAGCGCCGTAATACAGCATGCCGTCCCACGAATTTATCTGCAAAACCCAGCCGCTTGTCTTAATGGTATCCTTTCTCCTGCCTGTTGATTTCTCCAGCACGTCAATGTTGTCCTCGCAATAGCTGACAAAGGCACTGTTCCCTACGAT
>CAZPUZ010000168.1:0-1987 GCA_964589875.1 uncultured archaeon | reverse complement strand
TATTCCGGCAGATCCTCGATACCTGAACAGCATTCCCTCGAACTCATCCATTTGCGGGTGCAGTATGTCAGCCACCTGCGTGAACACGGACATTATCTTGGAAGGGGTCAGCTCGCCGTATATGGCTCTCATCTCGTTGAATGTGGTCCTCTTTGACACCATCCCGATTAGCCTGTAATACGCGCTCGCCTTGTCCGGGTCTGATGAGCGGCGGCTCTGGAAATAGAAGTCGCAGTTCTTGGGCTTGAGGCCGAGAGCGATATAATTGACCAGATACTCCTCAATCGCTGTCTTCCTAAGCTCCTCAAGGGACCTGCCCCTCATGTTGTAGGCCTCAACGTCTGCGACCAGCAGGTATGTCCTGGCCCCTTTCTTCTGAAGATATATGATCTCGTCGGCTACCATCTTGTGCCCCAGATGGAACTTGCCCGAGGGCATGAGACCGGTCAGCATCACAAACTTCTTCTTGTGGTTCATTGCTTCAACCACCTTCCCGAAATCCCTGTGGCCGAATATTATCCCGCGCCTCATAGTAAGCAGAGGATCGCCTATCTTTGGCACCAGCTTGCTGAAGTCCTGGATGCCGAATTCCTTCTCAAGCTTCCCATAGTCTTTGACAGAACCCGAACCCCACGGGTCTATCTGCTGCTTGCCTGCCATATGAATATTGTTGTCGTTTGTTGCTTTTATAGAATAAATCTCATGAGTCTGGCTTGACTTGCCCTGCTTATCCCAGAACCACTGCAGTCCCGCTGGCGGAGACCATGAGCATGCTGCCACCGCTTCCAACGGTCTCATAGTCGAGGTCTACACCCAGAACGGCGTTGGCGCCCATGCTGGCGGCCGCCTGCTCCATCTCTTTTAGCGCTATATCCTTGGCCTTTCTGAGCTCTTCCTCGTATGCTCCGGACCGACCGCCCACTATATCCCTTATGCCCGCGAACATGTCCTTGAAAAGGTTGGCTCCCATTATGGCCTCGCCGGATACCATTCCCAGATATTTGGTGACCCTGTATCCGTCTATCATGGGTGTTGTTGTTATGAGCATGCAAAATTCCTTAATACACTTATGGGGATAATGCTTAAAAGATTTCTGCGACATTAAATCCACAACGCTTAAATAAGTCATACTTTATACTACTTCTTAAGTGAGATGGTATGAAAGAGAAGGTCACCATAACGCTTGACAAGGACCTACTATGCAGGATAGACAGGACTGTTGACGGGACCAGCATCAAGAGCAGGTCACACGCTATTGAGACGCTGCTCAGCAGGGTCATGAACTCCAAGAAGCCTTCAAAGGCTGTCATCCTCGCAGGCGGACAGGGAACCAGGCTCAGGCCCATAACATACGAGATACCAAAGGCTCTCATCCCCGTGCATGGCAGGACGCTCACAGAGCATCTCTTCGACCTTTTCAAGAGGCACGGCATAAATGATGTCATATTCTCCGTCGGCAACCTCAGCGAGAAGATACGCCATCACTTTGGGGACGGCAGCAGATTTGACCTCAACATAGCATACTCCGAGGAGAAAGAGCCTCTCGGCACCGGCGGCGCGCTGGCTCTGGTCAGGGACTCCCTTAAAGACACATTCGTCGTCACAAACGGCGACGAGCTCAAGGATCTGGACCTGCATGCCATGTACGATTTCCACAAGAAGAACAAGGCGCTGGTGACCATGGCCCTGACCACGGTCGAGGACCCCTCACAGTACGGCGTGGCCAGGCTAGAGGGTAACAAGATCCTGGAATTTGTCGAGAAGCCGAAGAAGGAAGAGGCACCGTCAAGGCTTATCAACTCCGGACTCTACATAATGGAGCCCGAGGTGCTTGGCATGATCAAGCCGGGCTTCTGCATGCTGGAGAAGGAGATAATGCCCAGGGTCGCCAAGATGGGCAGGCTGTTCGGATTCCCGTTCAGCGGGCAGTGGTTTGACACCGGCAACATGGAGCGCTACGAGAGAGCCATCAAGGAATGGAAGGATT
>CAZPUZ010000167.1:0-1987 GCA_964589875.1 uncultured archaeon | reverse complement strand
TTGACCTTTGAGTAATCCATGGCACCCGTCATTATGCTCTTCAGGCTCTTCCTCTCGTCATATGGTATGACTCCCGGAGTGTCTATCAGCAGTATCCTCTCATCCGCCCTTATGTTCTGCAGCGCCTTTGTGTGGCCACTCAGTATGCTGGTCGGCGCCGACTTCCTGCCTTTCAGCATGTTTATCAGCGAGGATTTGCCCACGTTGGGGTAGCCCAGCACGCCGACCGTGATGCCAGTCTTCCTGCCAAGGTACCTGTCGGCTGTTATGATAATCCTCTCCCTGAGCTTTTTGCCGCCGTACCTCTCCTTCGCCGAGATGAAGACACTTGGCTTGAGCTTCTTCTTCAGCTTCTCCAGGATTTCCCTGTCAACGAGATCCGATTTCGTTATCACGTAAATCAGCGGCTTTCTCGCGCTCCTGACCCTGTCCTCAACCTCCGCGTTCCTGCTTTCCTCAGCGAACCGCGCATCCAGCAGCAAAAGCAGGAGGTCGGCTTCCTTGATGACCTTCTTGGCCATGTTAAGATATCGTCCCATGTTGTTTCATTGAACGGCAGGGATTAAAAGCAGACATCAACGATTTTAACCCGTTAAGCGCATTATGAAATGATGGCAGTGAAAAAAACCGGGAAAAGCACCGGCAAGAAAAGGGCAAAGAAGGTTAAGCCGATGCAGCCAGGGACGCTGCGGATAAGGGCAAGGGGGCTGCAGGTGGTGGAAAGGACGGCGAGGTCCTGGAAGAAATCCCAAAGGAGGTTCCCGGAGGCTATGACTGTCATCGGTCTCTTCAGGGCTCATAACAACTTCAGCTTCCTTATAGACGCCAAGGACAGCCGCTTCCTCAAGGGACAGCTGTCTCCTGAAGGCAGGTGTCAGGGGACCCGCATCAATATCCTCCCTGACGGGAGGAGGCTGGACAAGGCATACTCGCTTTTCGCGGACCAGCTGACCATGCACGACGAGACATCCAACGACCACTGGGACGTTCTCTACCGCAACCCGGGCGGCACGTATTCCTACGTCTACACGCTTGAAAAGAAGGCGAAAGCAACAAAAAGGAAATATGACACTATAAAGGAATTTGACAGGCTCTACAAGAAGCTGGAGAGCAATGTCGTGAAAGCCCTAAACGACAGGCAAGACGCCTTCGCGGTCCCCATGCTGACACTGATGAGGACCTACATGAGGGTCGGCAATGAGTTGTATTACAAGGCGCACGGCCACAAGGGCCTGACGACGCTGAAGAAGTCTGACATAAGGATCAAGGGCAGGAAAGTGACTTTCAAATATACGGGCAAGGACGGCGTGCCCAGGCTGATAACCGAGGAGTTCCCGGATGCTTACGTGAGAAGGCTGAAGCAGATGCTCAGGCCCCTCAAGCCCTCGTCTTTCGTCTTCGTCAGTAGGAGCAGCGGACACCCGCTAAGGGACACGGATTTTGAGAAGGCCTTCCAGAGATACTGCGGCAGGAAGTTCTACCCGCAGATAGTCAGGGCCCATTACGCGACAAAGGCCGCCCTCGCCTATGCAAGAACCCACAGGAATATTACGAAGAAGGACGCCCGTACCCTCTTCCTCTCAATAGCTGAGAAGCTCGGCCACCGCAGGTTCTCCAAGAAGGACGGTCTATGGAAGGACAGCTACAACGTCACCACACATTACTACATCAGGCCGGACGTGGTTGAGAAGATAAACGGGCTGGTCAGGAAATAGTATCGGTCATAAAAACTGCTCTGCCAGGGTCGCCAAGCCCATCAGCATCAGGACGATACCGCCAACCGCCTCCATCTTCCTGCCGAGATATCTGCTCAGCTTCTTCCCGCAGTATATGCCGAAAAAAGACATCAGGAAGGTTATTATGCCCGTTGCTGCGGCCAGAAGGGCCACGCCGGACCCTATCAGGGAAAGGCTCAGGCCGGCGGCAAGGGCGTCGATGCTCGTCGCAATGGCGAGTGTAAAGAGTGCAGGCACACCCAGCTTAGGCC
>CAZPUZ010000166.1:0-1990 GCA_964589875.1 uncultured archaeon | reverse complement strand
GACGGACGAGAAGGTATGCAGCTACCTTGTCAGGCAGATAAGGGAGGTCAAGAACTCCCTTTTCAACGCCATTGAGTTGCTCTACGAAGTTGAGAAAAGAGAGCCGGTCTCTGACAAGCTGGCGGAGCTCAAGGATGAGCTTGACATATTCTCTGATGAGATAAAAGCGAGGCATTGCGACTGGAAGGGCCTGGATGAGAAGTGGATGGTCAACCTGATCAAGCACGACTGGGAACTGATTGATGGGCTGGAGAAGCTGAACCTGCGCCTGCAGAAGATGTACGAGAAGGTGCTTGGCAGCAAAGCCATCACGTCAGGCTCAGAGGAGCATGAAGAGGCGCTGCGGAAGTACATCATGCTACGGCTGCCTGATATTGAGAGCCGTGTTGATGATCTGGTCAGGGCGTTCAAAGAGAGGGAAGGCATATGCAACATAAGGCCACTCTCACTTGAAAAAACCTTTGAGAAGGTAAAGGAAAGGATAGAAAGGCAGATATAACTCTTTTCTCTTGTGGCTCTTATGCGATAATGCCCCAGCCGACGAGTCTCCATCTGCCTGCGACCTGCCTGGATATGGCGGAACGCTCGCCATTGTCGGCGCATATGGGAAGCTTCAGGTCCATCTTGAGTTGCTTGCTGGTGGCCGATGTCACGGTGCCCACAGTCCTTGAGATACCCGCAGTTATCATCAGCTTCTCTCCGGGCTTTATAGGTTCAATGTCCAGGTCCTCTTTGGTCCCTACCACCCTCTTTAGAAGCTTCACATCAAGCGTCAGGCTGTCATAGACCGGCGGCAGCTTGCCCGGCAGGCCTGCGATGCTGCCTGAAAGGGAATCAGATTTTGCGAGGGAAGGGTCAAGCTCTGTTGACACTCCGAGAAGGCCGCCCGCGCCAGCCTCATCTATGCCTTTCATTGACTTGTGAAGCCCCGTTATTTTTGTGCTGATGGGATGGAAGCTACTGTCGCCCTCCTTCCTTATGCCGGGCTTTATCTCAATGGTGTCCCCCTTCCTGAGGGTTCCCTGGACGAGCGAACCGCCAATAACACCGCCTTTCAGCTGCTTCACCGGCGTGCCTGGCTTGTTCACATCGAAAGACCTTGCAATGAGCATCTTGGGGCTCTGTGACTTGTCCCTTTTGGGTGTGGGGATATGCTTCTCTATAGCTTCTATGAGCGCGTCAATGTTTATCCTCTGCTGGGCAGACACCGGGATTATGGGAGCGTTCTCGGCGACCGTGCCCTTGGTGAATTCCTTTATCTGCCTGTAGTTCTTCATGGCTTCCTTTTCGGAGACCAGGTCTATCTTGTTCTGTACTATGATGATGTTCTTTATGCCTACTATGTCAAGCGCCGTGAGATGCTCTTGGGTCTGTGGCTGGGGACACTGTTCCCTGGCCGATATCACGAGAATGGCCCCGTCCATGAGGGATGCGCCTGACAGAACCGTGGTCATCAGCATCTCATGCCCGGGTGCGTCAACAAGGGACACGGTCCTCACGGGCTGGCAATCGCTGAAGCAGTTAAGGCATTTGTCCGTGGTGCCGAAGCACTTGGTTCCCTCGCACTTGCCGCACTTGTATATGGTCATGTCGGCATATCCGAGCCTTATGGTTATGCCCCTCTTTATCTCCTCGGAATGTGTGTCCGTCCATTTGCCGCTGAGAGCAGACGTGAGCGTGGTCTTGCCGTGGTCAACATGGCCAACCATGCCGATATTGACCTCGGGCACGAACCTGTGGTCTGTTTGTTTACCTTCCCTGGGCTTGCTTTTACTTTCTGTCATAAAACCGCCTTTATAGCAATATGACGGGGCATGTTTTATATATAAATAGCGGCAAGATAATTCAAAACATCCGGCAGTATTGATGAGCAGACTGTCGGCAACACGGGCCCGTAGCTCAGCCTGGTTAGTGGGCCATCTGATTTGATGATGAGATGGTGCAACTAAAGCACTCGGCTCTTAACCGAGGTGTCGTGGGTTCAAAAACA
>CAZPUZ010000165.1:0-2009 GCA_964589875.1 uncultured archaeon | reverse complement strand
TCCCGAAACCGAGACGAGTTTCTTCGGAATATCAGAAGTTACCGAGTCTTTCGATTACAAGAGGTCGCTGAGGATTTCAATAAGCATACTCAGGCTGATAGCAAACATAATAAAATCGAGGCAAAATCACCTGAATTACACGAAATCTGGGAAAACTGAGCCCGAAAAAATCAAGATAGGCATTTACACGAAGTCGGACGTGAAGGAGATATTCAAAACAGACCCGAACGCATACTTCAGATTCAAGATAGACTTTCCAGCCTCAAATCCGAAGAAGAGTAAGGAATAATAAGGAATATAAGTGAAAACCAATAATTAAGTGGGTAATGGCATAGGTTATATCGGCTAAAAGGCTCTACTCTTAATCCTCGGAGACCCTTGGCGCCAGTATGAAGGACAGCTGCATCTTGTCAAGCGACTTGAAGGACATCCTCATGGGATAGTCGGTGCCGAACTCAATTGACATCTGCTTGGCAAGCTTGCCTGCCTTTATCATCTTCTTCATGTACTCCAGCGGATACTGTGCCTTAGTGGCCTCGCTGGCCTCCAGCTTCAGCAGCCCCTTGTCGCTCTTCAGCATCTCCAGCTGGGCCGACGACACATCCCCCTTGGCATGCATCCTGAAGGACTCCGGGCCGGCCTCCATTATTATGGAGTCGCCGATAATCTCGGCATCTGATATGCCCTGCTCTATTATCTCGGGGTCAATCTCCAGCTTGGTGACAAAGTTCAGCTGGTCTATGGGCGGCTTGTCCGTCTTGACGTCAACCAGGGGAATCTCAAACTTCCTGGTGCTGCTGCCCTTTATGGTCATGGTGAGCTTGTTGGAGTTGCCCGCGGACTCCAGAATCAGCTTGTCGCCGGTCTTGAGCCTCTTGAGGAGAGCGGAAAAATTGGACATGTTGAGGCCCAGTGCTTCCTCCTCCTCAACATTGTACTCCTCAAAGGCGGAAGAGAGGATCTTGAGGTCAATCACGGACACCATTGTCCTGTCCGGTGACAGGAGGGTGATGCCGTCCTTGTTGAACTTGAACACTCCCTCATCTATTATCTCGGATATTATGGGAATGGAGTTCTTCAGCAAATCCACGTCCGACAATGTTACCTTGAATGTCATTGATATCACAAAGTTTCATCATTTACTTGTAGGAGAGATTTTTATTGTTATCTGAGGACAGCTAACCTGTTATCTCGTCAACTTTCTTCTTGAGTTCCATATCCATCCCGGTCATGTCCTGGAAGACGTCACCTTGTATCTCCACGCCCCCTTCCATGGGGATGACACGACCCATCACCCTGACAAGCTTGCCGTTCTCGGCGCTGACCGGACCCTCAAAGCTCACACTCACCTTGCCGGTGCCATCGTCAACAACCACCCTGTTATCGGCGTGGTCCAGGACAGTGCCTATGATGCTGACCCTGAGGTCATCCTCCTTTATAGTGGATACCTTCTTCTCCACCGAAGGCATGCGCTTCTGGAAATCCTGGAAATCCGCCATGTTATCATATCCCCAAAGAACTTGGCGTTAATATTCCTTGATTTATTGAATGTAAATTTAATAAAGATTCCAGACAACAAGATGAAGGTTATCATGGAAAGGACATACTCCATAGAGCTGAAACCCGGCAAGAAGGTGCTCGTCCAAGGCTGGGTGGACAATGTCAGGGACCTTGGAGGGCTGAAATTCTTCATGCTCCGCGACAGGGAGGGCATGGTCCAGGTAACCGCCAAGAAGGGTGGCGTCCCTGAAGACATACTCAAGCAGGTGCTGTCCCTTACCAGGGAGGACTGTGTCTCTGTTGAGGGCGAATCCAGGACAGCCAGCCAGGCTCCCGGCGGCATAGAGGTAGTCCCGGAGAAGATAGAAGTCCTCAGCAAGTCCCAGACGCCGCTGCCCATTGACATAGGCGACAACATCAAGACAGGGCTTGACAAGAGGCTTGACTTCAGGTTTCTGGACCTGAGGAACCCCAAGAGGAGGGCCATCTTCAGGATACGGTCGCAGATG
>CAZPUZ010000164.1:0-2035 GCA_964589875.1 uncultured archaeon | reverse complement strand
CTCTGCGGGACGAAGGGAAGGGTATGGAACAGGAAGCCTGAGGTCTTCAGGTGCCCCAACTGCCTCTCTGTCTACTCTGAGTTCGGCCTGGTGGTTGAGGCAGGCAAAGAGCTCCCTGAGATGTGGAGCTAGCGATTACCTGCGCCGTTTCCGTGCTTGCCTTTCTTTGCGCGGTTTCTGACCATGTGTTTTTTCTCAATAGCAATCAGTATAAGCACAGGCGTCGCGGCAATGAAGGCCACGGCTATCACGGAATATGGGTTGCTGAATCCCTCAACGAGGCTCATGTGGCCGGCCACATCCTTGCTGGCCTCGACATCTCCATGGGCATTCCCGGATGCTTCGGCGGCCTGCTGTTCAGGTTCAGTGATGTTTTCCTGTGGCGGCACACCTCCCGTGGCAGTTGACTGGAATGCCTGTATCTCCCTTTCCTCCGGGACAGTCTCATTGCTCTCAGGTGGCATGTCGTGCTTTACGGGAGGAGGGGGTAAGTAGCCTCCACTGCCGCTGCTATGCTTCACTTCCTTCTCGGGGCAGGGGCCGCAATCAGCCGGGCATGCGGCACAGGATTCCCCGCCGTCGCATATGAAGTCTCCGCAGTATTTGGCGACCCCTATAGCGAAAGCCGACAGCCTGCTGGTGCTGATGTAGACTGTGCTGCTGTTAAAGTCAAATGACGTGTTCATGGTTACGTTCTCCCATTCTCCGGGGCATGAGTCCGTGCTGGAGTTCCATTCGTGGCATGCATACGTGACCATATGGGACGTGTTGATACTGTTGCATGTGAATGGAATCTCAACCACGGCATTCACGAAAGCCGAATTGGATTCGGATGATGCAGCGGATATGAAATCCCTGACGCCTTCGGGCTTGTCTTCGGGGTATATGTCAAACCCCCAGCGGTTAATGATTTCCGGCGGATTCATGACGCTGGAATTAAAGCCGGATAACAAGACGCTGAAACCCGGACTGGTGATTGACATGTCCCAGGTGCCCTCAGGGACAGCCAGGACAGCCTCCCCCTCACTGACGTTCATGGCAGCCCTTGGATTGCCTGTGCCGTTGTAATAGACTATGATGGCAGTGCCGGTGCCGTTGGTTGAGCCGCCATCCAGGCTGAAACTCATGTTCACGAGAGGGAATACAGTGAATTGGCCCGCAGCGGAGCTGGAAACCCTGCCTATGCTGTCATTGGCGAAGATCGTGATTTTGTATTCACCGGGTTCCGTGTCCAGCGTCAGGTTGGCACGGTTCAGGTAATCCGAGCCTTCCATGAAGCCGATTCCTATGGTTGCGTTGCTCGCATTGATCAACTCGTACCATACTCTTTCCAGCAGGTGGCCATAGACATATGCGGATATGCTGATGGTATCCCCACGGCCTGCGGGCTGCCTGAAGGCGGCGGAGGCGCTCTCTATCTCAGGTACCATGGTCTCGTTGACCGTGATGAGCACAGATTCTTGGCTGCCCGTGTGGTTCTGGTCCTCAATGGCAGAGCATGTGACGGTGTAATTGCCGGGCATGATGAACCTCTCATCCAGCTGGACAGTAGTTGAGTTCTCGTATGTCTGTGTTGAGTTGCTGATGCTGATATTCACCGGATAGGGCTCGCTTATGATGGCGGTGATGTTGGCGTGCTCGCCCTGCCGGATTGTGACGCCTTCATGGGAACCGTTCACCATCAGGGTTACCGAAACGGGCCTCTTCCCTATATCGAAACCAAGCCTCCCCGTTGAGTTTGTGTTGCCTGCGGCGTCCGTTGCTGTGGATTCCCAGTAAAAGCTGCCCGCCGGCAGCACCGCGGCAAAAGACCATACACCATCACCGTCATCATGCATGCTGGCGTTCACACCTCCTGACCAGTTGCCTGCAATCCGGACGGATTCCATGCTCCTGTCGGACCAGTTCACGCTGAAATTGGAAAGCAGTGTGTCACCGTAGACCGGTGCGGCGCTTGTGATGGCATGACACCATGTGGGAGCTGCGGTGTCGACCGTGAAAACCACGGAAGCGCTCATGAGCCTCCCCTGCGTGT
>CAZPUZ010000163.1:0-2052 GCA_964589875.1 uncultured archaeon | reverse complement strand
CCAAGATTCACGTACTGGACCATGATACCAGGAAGGCGGCCGACAGGATAAGGGGCAGGATGAATTATGCAGAGCATTACTCTTATCTGCTGGACTGGTACATGAACGACAGGAAGAACTGGAGAGATGTGGCAGGCATTCAGGCGGCCCCCGTTGGCGTGCACGAGCATGTCAAGGAGTCGCTCGAGGATGTGCTTGACTCCCTGAAGCACCTTGAGTACAGGATCAGAAAGGTGGAGAAGAAGCACAAAGCCCTTGCCGCATCCGTCCCCCCGGCTACTGGAGAGCCGGTGATACAGAAGACCGTCGCATCGCAATACCCTGAACAGAAGGATGCCAACAGGTTTGCCAGGCTTGCAGGACCCATGAAGACAAATGGTTCGGACCGCAGGCAGGGGAGCATATTCACCAGGCTCGTTGATCCCAGAAGGTTCAACAAGCAGAACTGCTGAACCCTCTTTACATGTTCACGGGGTTAGTCACTTTCTCAGCATAATCTTTACGATATCGTTGTGCTTGAGCTCATGATCCGCCGCCATGCGTTGCTTTGTGCGCGCGTCCACGGCCGCTATGAAGCGCTCCTCAAACTCCGTATGGATGATGCCTGCGAGCTGCTTTGCCGTTGTTCCCTTGGGAACCAGATAGGCATCAGGGAGCACGTTGCCCTTGCCTGAAGTATAATGGTTCTCGTTCTGCACTGGATAAATGACAATCATCCCCAGAAGATCAAACGCGGCCCTGTTAAGGGTCTGCTGGACGCCTGTGGAGCCGTATTTCTTCAGTATGCGGCTGTCTATGAACTCCAGTGCCTTGCTTTTCTTGCCATCAAGTCCGTCCTTGATAAGCTCATAGCCGCCGCTTCCCGGGACATACCCAATGTCCCCCTCGTCATGTGCCTTCCTAAGCGCCAGCTCGCTCTCTGCTGAGCACGGCACCACTATGAAATCGGTCTCCTTCATATTCCTGATATTCTCATCAGCAGCAGGCACGTCGGCTTTGTTAGCTGCTATTATCATGGGTTTGGCTTTCTTCCTTAGAATCTCTATGAACGCCAGCATTTCCTGCTCGGTCGACTTCTCGCCTACAGGAGCCTTGCTCAGGGCATGCAATGTGTCCTCGTGAGTGATGCCCAGTCCCGAGAGCTGCCTGAATATGACTTCATCAAGCTTGGCGCCGGCAGCGCCGCCGTTCGCCTTTGCTTTCCTGCAGATCTCACCCCAGTTCTTCTGCAGGATGCCCAGTATCCAGTAGTCAATCTCCTTCTCCAGGAAGAGAACGTCCTCCATGGGCTGGTGGATGCCAGGAGCGACAGGATTGCCCTGGTCATCCGTGCTGCCCGATGAGTCTATGACATGAATAAGCGCGTCGGCCTCCATGATATCGGAAAGGAACTGGTTGCCGAGACCCTTGCCCTTGTGCGCCCCAGGGACAAGCCCAGCGATGTCAATTATCTTGACGGGTATCATCCTCACGCCGTTGACGCATTTTGAATTCACAGGATTGCAAGTCACTCCCAGCTCCCTGCACACACAGGGTACCGTCACATAGCCCACGCCTTTGTTGGGCTTGATGGTAGTGAAGATGCGGTTGGATATCTCTGCATCCACCATGGTCGCGGCGCTGAAGAATGTGGTCTTCCCCACGTTGGTCTTTCCGCATATGCCGAGCTGCATGAGATTTCACCGCAATAGATTGTGAGAAACCCTCTTTAAATTGGTTGGGTCGCGGGGCTTATCTGAACAATTTCTTCTTCTTGAACTCAAAATAGAAGCCCATCTGCGCCTTGAGCGAGAATGTGTTTGTTATGGCAATGCCCACAAGAGCGATGAGCCCTCCCACGACAAGCCAGCCGGCGTTGTTCATGAGCATTGTGAATATCATGGGCACGGCGGTGGTGCCTGCCATCTGCTCCATAAAGGGCATGAAGGAGCCGAAAACCACCCATGTGCCGGGTATAAGGAAGACCAAGACTATTATCAGGCTTATGAGGGTTATTCCCAGCCATACCAGGAAGACCGGAGCGGGTTTTCTTGTGAACATTCTGTAAGAATC
>CAZPUZ010000162.1:0-2113 GCA_964589875.1 uncultured archaeon | reverse complement strand
CCAAGGTTGACATACCTTATCATATGCTTTTCTACATGTTTGAGCCCGACGACAAGAAGCTGGCGAAGATTAAGGAAGAATACGAATCAGGTAGCATGCTCACCGGCGAGCTGAAGACCATTCTTGTTGAAAAGCTTACTTCGTTCCTCGAGAGGCACCAGGAAGCTAGGGACAAAGCAAAGGACAAGATTGGGGACTTCCTTGACAAGTGAGCTATGACCTCATGATCGCGATGTCCCTTGCCATGCCTTCTGTATCAGTGGGAACTTCAAGGGTGACCCATGCGTCTTTCGGCAGCATCTTCTTTACCATACCAATATCCAGGTCGCCCTCATCCAAGTGTAGGTGCTTGTCCACAGTCTGGCCTACGACCGTGCCCGAAAGATGAAAGCAAGTGGGTTTGATGCTGAGGAACTCCCTGAGAATGTCCTTGTAATACTTCTCCGTGCCTGCTGCTGCGGCCACGGCATGGGGGATGTCCAGACAGAAACCCACGCCGGTCTCAGAGATTATGTTCATGATGTCTTTGGGTTCGTGTCCGAGGTTCATTACGTCCTTGCCTATGTTCATGGTGTTGGGCATGTTCTCAATAGCAATTCTCGGGTCGTAAGCCGATTTCAGGAATGAGAGCAGCTGCTCATAACCACAGCTGTGGTTGTCCATATATCCGGGATGAATGACGATGGTTCCCGCTTCCAGCATGTCGGCAGTTTTTATCGCGAAGCCAACGGCCTTCCTGTTCCTGTCCTCAATCAGCGGATTCGCGAGATTGACCCCGAACATGGTGTGCTGGCAGTGTATGGTCACGGGGAGGCCAAATTCCTTAAGGCCGGAATAGTCCTCGCCTTCTATGGCCATGGTCTCTATGAAATCGGGTTTGGTCTGCTCGATAATCTTGCTCATGTCCCTGTCGCTTATCCGGTAGATTTTGATGCCCAGCTTCATGAGTAATTATTCTCCGAGAATTGATTTAAATGCGGGGGCGGAGATTTCCTGAGCCGACTGATTCTCAATTCGCGTTTCATCCGGCGAAGCCGGTCGCCAGTCGGTCCTTTCGAACTCCGGAAGGCATTGCTCGCCCTTTACGTTTTTCCGTGAACGCTTTTTCCCTTTTATCCGCGTTCCCAATGAACCGAAAAGGGTTCTAAGCCACAGGATATCTTATTTCACCGGGGAATTTCCCCTCAAAACACTTAAGATGTTATTCTTAAGTCCTGCCCCTCTAACCGCTTAGAGCTTTGGCCACTTCCTACCAGCCCTGCCTGCGCAGAGGAGGTACTCGGGAACCCCCGCATTTGGACGAAAACCTCGTCTGTGTGGAGGCAATCTTCCGAGGGCCGTCACTGGGATGCACGAAGGCGGACGACTTGGATCAACCCGCGTAAGTCGTCAGGCCTCTATCGAACCCAGCTCAAGAGGACCACAACCTCTTATGTTAACCGCTACACCATGACGGCCATGTTATTGCTAGTATCGGTGCTGAGTATATTGCATATATGAGCGGCTTATTTAAAAAACGGATTACTGGGTCTTGGGTTTGTAACTGGGCCTGAAATGCTGCTTTATCTTGAGCAGTATCCTGAGTGCGGCCTCCAGAAGTACCACGAACATAAGGTAATATGCGATGGTCTCCCAGACTATCGGCAGATTCTTCAGCATGGTTATTGATGACTGGAAAGCCACGTCGTATATGTCCAGTATGAGTATTGCCAGCAGGGCGAAGGGCAGCATCTTGGCCAGGTCCTTGGAGAGGTCCTCATTGTAGTACGCTGTTATCCTTATGGCCGACACCAGCGCGATGGATATCTGGAGGACGATGCCTATGCTGCCCATCTTGGATATCATGACCAGCAGGACCGACAGCACGATGAACCAGAAGAACGCAACCAGGGGGAACAAGACGAACGACTTGATACCGTGAAGGAACTTGTGGAGCCCCTTGTGGGTGTATCTCTCGATGTGCAGCTCAAAGATATCCCTCTTGGCGATGAACCTATAGAACTTGAATACGAATATGGAATAGACTGCCATACCAATCACAAAAAATATGAGGGGCTCGATTGTGACCAAGAATTCCGGCAAGGTAAACGTTGAAACGGAGTTGTCTATGGTG
>CAZPUZ010000161.1:0-2122 GCA_964589875.1 uncultured archaeon | reverse complement strand
CAATTAATCTCATGCAGCGGGAGCTTAAGATATTGCTGGCATCCTCCATGCTCATCCAGCTGGCCACTGGCATGTTCGGCCCCATATACGCAGTATTCGTTGAGCAGATAGGGGGCAACCTGCTCACAGCAGGCACAGCATAAGCTGCGTTCTCAATAGCTGCCGGCGTGCTGCTCTTCTTCATCAGCAGGTGGGAAGACCATATAAGGCACCAGGAGAAGCTGGTAGTGCTCGGCTACATGCTTAACGTGGCCGGTTTCGCTGGCTATCTGCTCGTGAGGAATCCCATTGACTTGTTCATAGTCCAGGTCATATTCGGAGTGGGCAACGCAATAAACGTGCCCGCCTATAATGGACTGTACTCAAAGCACATGGACAGGGGCAAGTTCGCTTCGGAATGGGGACTGTGGGAGTCAACCAATTATATCCTACTGGCGGGCGCTGCCTTTGTGGGCGGTTACCTTGCGAACGTGTACGGCTTCCAGATGATATTCATAATAATGCTGGCCTTCTCCATAGCAGGCCTCTTTGTCTCCGCGCGTCTGCTTGCCAGGAGGCATTCAGCCGGCTGGGTTCATCAGCTCCAGCACCCATTCAATCCCAAATAACCCCGCCCACGCCAGCAGGGAGAACATCACCATCTTGCCTATGAACGTGGCGCCTATGAACTTCTTGATGTCATATCCTATAGCACCGGCCAGTATGCCCGCGACGTCATGGGGAAGAGGCGTGGCGGCGAAAAGCACGATGACTGCGAAGAACCCCCTCCTTTCCGACCATCTCTGGGCCTTCTCAAGCCAGTTGGTGCGGAACATGCCAAGCCAGACCTTCCTCCTGTCATGAACCTCTGCCACCCTCCTGCCACCGGCACCCAGCAGGTATCCCGTCACCTCGCCTATGGCGGCTCCAAGCGAAGCAGCCAGGGCGAGCAGCCAGGGGTCAAATCCGAGCCCCGCCATGAAGAATACGAGGGCAAAACTGGGAAGTGGCAGGATTATGCTCGCGCTGCCCACGAGGTTGGCTATGAAGACGGTAAGGTAGCCCGATGCATACATCAAAGGGCAAAGGAAGGACAGGAAAGCGGGTAGCATGAGCTCGCATGTGGCCATGATATTAATTTATCCGGTTGATAATAAAGGGTGATATCCATGAAGATGGTGACAAGACACTTTGAGTTGGACACGGGACCCGACACCCAGCTCATAGACATCACGGAAAGGGTGGCTGATATAGTAGGCAGCTCTGGTATCCGGGACGGGAATGCAAGCGTCTTCGTGAAGGGTTCCACAGCTTCCATATCAACCATTGAATACGAGCCAAATCTCGTGAAGGACTTCAAAGAGATGCTTGAGAGGATAGCGCCTTCAGACAAGGAATACCACCACGGCATGACATGGGGTGACGACAACGGCAGAAGCCACGTAAGGGCCACGCTGATGGGACCAAGCATCTCCGTCCCCGTAGTAGGCGGAAGCCTGGAGCTTGGAACATGGCAGCAGATAGTACTCATAGACTTTGACGTTCCGGCCAGGAGAAGGAAGGTATTCGTTACATTATACGGCAAATGATTCATTGTCTGCCTTTTTTTCGGGGGTCATACTCTTGGGGGGTAGGAGGCATTGGCATGTTCCGTATGCCGTGCTCCAGAGATTCCCAAGTGACTTTCTCGCTTTTTTCATGCGACTTGTGGATTACCTCAGCGATAAGAACAGCAAGAAGGATGCCTCCGAAAATCACAAGAAGAATCCAGGGGAACGGCTCCAAGGGCTTCTCATGGAAGACCCCACTGTAGCAGTATCCTTCAGAATACAGCTCGCCGGAACAGAAGCAACCTGTTTCCGGTATCTTGCCATCCCAGCAAAGCGCAGCCTCCGGCACTGTGCAGTTGTCGTCAATCTCGCCGTCACAGTCGTTGTCAAGGCCGTCGCAGAGTTCTATCTTGGGGCCAACGGAACCAAAGCATGCACTGCTCCACTGACCATTCTCGCAGCTCCTGTTGCCTGACTGGCATTCGCCTATGTTGGAGCCGCAAACCAGCTTCTCGCCTATCAGGCATTCGCATGTCAGGTTCTCATCAACAAAGCCGTCGCAGTCATTGTCAAGGCCGTCGCAGAGCTCTGTG
>CAZPUZ010000160.1:0-2128 GCA_964589875.1 uncultured archaeon | reverse complement strand
TTGGTCATATGGAACATGAGCTACAGGGAAAACCAGGACCAGCTGGAGATTGAGTTCAACGTCACCGTACCCACAGGCGAGCCGGCAATAACAGAACAAAATGTGTCAATATCCCTCGTAGCAACCACGGCGTGTCCAGGCGACCCTGACTGCGCCTCTGTCTAAATTCTTTTTTCTTTATATTTTATTTTCGCTCTTCTAGGGATAGCCCTGCCCATGCAAATGTTATATATGGGCTTGACCAATTAATCCATAGGGATTTCATGAGGACATTCTTGGTATTAACGGCTCTGCTGGCATTCCTGTTTTTCATGCCTCACGTGCAAGCCATCGGCAT
This sequence comes from uncultured archaeon, assembly GCA_964589875.1. Taxonomy (GTDB): domain Archaea; phylum Aenigmatarchaeota; class Aenigmatarchaeia; order QMZP01; family QMZP01; genus QMZP01. The sequence continues at coordinate 1,791 of CAZPUZ010000160.1, read as the reverse complement.
CAGCCCCGTATACAGGGAGGTATTCTTTGAGCCGGGGTATGAGAAGAACTTCACATTCATAATCATCGGCGCTCCCAAGAGGCCGCTCGTGGTGAAGCCCTATGTCAACGGCACGCCTGCAGAATATGCCATAGTGCCTGAAAGGACCTATTATATTGGCGCCAAGGACAGCCATGCGTTCACTATAGGACTCAAGCTACCGCAGGAGATGGAGCCGGGCAAGCACAAGCTGTATGTGGGAGTCATGGAGCAGGCTTCCTCTTCTGATGATGGCATCTTCGCCAGGATTGGTGTTGAGAGTATCATTGAGGTAAGAGTGCCATACCCCGCCAAGTACATAGAGTTCACGACACGCTGCCAGGACACAGACATAGGAGACACTGCCACCTTCAGGTCCACTGTCACCAACTATGGCACCAAGGACCTTGAAGATGTAAGCAGCAAGTTTGAGATATTCTCCTCAGAGGACACCAGAGTGGCAGACCTTGAGACCAATGAGGGCAGCGTCTTTCTGGCTACCAGGCAGGAGGCTACTTTCAGCTCTTCCTGGGAGACCGAAGGCAACAACCCGGGCGAATACCTTGCAGTCACTACGGTGAATTATGACGGCAAGACCACAAGCGGCGCCTGCAAGTTCAGGCTTGGCGAGCTCCAGATTGACATTGCAAACCTGGAAATCAACGATACTGTCCAGGGAGACATCGCCAAGTTCGTGGCGACGATACAGTCGCTCTGGAACTCTGGATTACCCCAAGTCTTCAGTGAGATCACGATTTATGACGAGGACGGTAACGAGGTCGGCAGCTCAGCCGGAGAGACAATAAGGGTGGGCAAATGGGGCAGCAGAGAACTTACAATATACTGGGACACCGGCAGCAACCCTGTGGGGGACTATGAGGCTGAGCTGTTCCTGGATTATGATGGTAGTAACACCACTTCCCGGCGGGTGGCTTTCAGCATAACGCAGCCGCTGGAGATATCGTGGGTGCATGTTTTATTAATCGTGATGGTAATCATAATCGTGTACCAGGTGGTTTCAAGGAGGAGAAAGTGACATGAAGAACGTTCTGGTGAAGAAACCCGTAGTGTTCACAGTGGTTATCATACTCTGTGCCGTGCTGGGTGCACTCTTCTCGGCGCACGCATATGCATCATACGCCATCGCAGAGATAAGGGACGTGCCCATGGACGTAGCCATACAATCCATACCGGGATTCAACACTGACACGGACGCATTGCATTTCGGCGCCATAAACGGCGGCTCCTACAGCCACAGGAACCTCAAGGTTGAATCAAAGGAGACCATGTCAGTGACCGCCCTGGCCATAGGCAACATATCCTCACTCGTGACAGTTTCCGAGAACAACTTCGTTGTTGGTCCCGACAATCCAAAGATACTTGAAATAACCGTTAACGCCCCGGAGGACGTGGAGTACCCGAGCTTCTACAGCGGCTACATGAGGCTGGTATTCAGAAGGTTCTAGGCCGTTAAACGATATAAAATACGGCAGCGTATAATGTATATATGGAGAACATTAACAACAACTTTCTTGCCCTGCTTCTCGTGGCAGCGATAATGGTCTCTGTCGGTTCAACTGTGCTGACGCTGCATACAGTCACAGAAAAGGTCGCCATGACAGGCACGGGCAAAGTCGCGGAAGGCAGGGTTTCCGTCTGCGTCTCCCGTGCCCCTTATTTCGCGCCCATAGGCGACCTCAATGCCACACAGAACGATATATTCTATTACCGGGTCAATGATACCATGACTCACGGCAGCGAGACTGTAACATT
>CAZPUZ010000159.1:0-2152 GCA_964589875.1 uncultured archaeon | reverse complement strand
GCAAAAACAAGCCACAGGAACAAGACCCTTTGTGAAGCGTTCACCAGCACGCCCCTGTTGGCATTTCTGCATTAGTATCTAGACGAGAGGGCATATATAAAGGTGTGAAACGTTCATATCTCGGTCTTGTTGAAGAGGTGCCTGGCGAGCAGTATCATGGCCAGGCAGAACCCTGACAGGATGCCTGCGTCCAGGAGAACGGGAAAGTGGGACACGCCGGTAATCAGCCCGCGCAGCCCATCAACGCCGTATGTCAGCGGGTTGATGAATACTATGGAGCTCATCCACGCCGGCAGGTTGTCCAGAGGGAAAAGCGCCCCCGACAGCAGGAACGTGGGCATTATCAGGAAGTTCATGATGAGCTGGAAGCCGTGCATGTCCCCCATCCTGGAAGCGAATGATATGCCCAACCCCACGAAAGACATGGCTATCAGGATTATTATGGGTACGGCCAGCAGCAGATTCAACGGGTTGGGGATGCTCACCCCCATGGCAATGCTTATCCCCAGTATGATGAATGCCTGCAGGATGCCCGTTGTCATGCCCGCGAATATCCTGCCGATGACGATTGAGGTCCTGCCTACGGGAGCGACCATTATCTCCTTCAGGAAACCGAATTGCCTGTCCCAGAGGATGGAAATGCCGGCGAACATGGAGGAGAACAGCAGCGACATGGCGACTATGCCCGGGGCAAGGAAATCAAGGTAGGATATGCCCTCAGGCAGGCCCGAGATGGCCATAGAGTTGAAGCCCATTCCCAGGAAAGCAAGGAAGAAGAAAGGCATGGCTATGCTGCCAAGCAGCCTGCTCTTGTTCCTGGCATACTTCTTCATCTCCCTTAGCCATATGACATAGATTGCATTGAACCCTGACATGCTATCACTACCTGCGCATCCTCTTGGCGCGCTCCCTGAATCTGTCCGTTGCGCTGGCCTCGCGCTCCCTGATGCTCTTTCCCGTGAAGTGTATGAATACGTCCTCCAGGGTGGGCTTGTGTATGTCAACCGATTCCACCTCTATCTTGGACTTCTCGGCGCACTTGAGTATGTTTGGTATGTTCCTGCCCGCATTGGGCATGGTGACTGATACCGTACCGTCGCGAACCTTGACCTTCCTGACGCCCTTCACTTTCCTGGCCAGGGAAGCCATCTTGGCGGAATTGTCCACCCTGAGCGTTATGACATCGCCTCCGAGAGATTCTTTGAGCTTGTCCGTGGTGCCGGATGCCAGTATCCTTCCGTGGTCGACGATGGCCACCCTGTTGCAAAGGGAATCGGCCTCCTCCATATAGTGCGTCGTGAGTATGATGGTGATTTTGTATTCCCTGTTGAGCTTCCTTATGTGCTCCCATATGACCCTTCTTGTCTGCGCATCAAGTCCCAGCGTGGGTTCGTCAAGGAAAAGCACCTTTGGCCTGTGCATCATGCCCCTTGCTATCTCCAGTCTCCTCTTCATCCCGCCCGAGTACTTCTCCACCAGGTCATCCTTCCTGTCTGAAAGCTCGACAAGCTCAAGGACCTCCTTTATCCTGTCCTCCCGCTCCTTCCTGGGCATGCCGTACATCCTTGCGTGGAAATCCAGGTTCTCCCTGCCGGTGAGCTGGTCATCAAGCGCGGGGTCCTGGAACACGATGCCTATGTGCCTGCGCACCTTGTCCGGGTCTTCCGTGACGTCAGTGCCGCATACAAGGGCCCTGCCGGCAGTGGGTAGCGTCATGGTGGCAAGCATCCTTATGGTAGTGGTCTTGCCTGCGCCGTTGGGTCCCAGAAGGCCGAAAATCTCCCCCTCTTCAACCGCAAGGCTGATTCCGTCCACCGCAGCCACGTCACCGAACCTCTTTACAAGCTTTTCAATCTTTATGGATTTCATAACAAGTCCCCTCCGATGAGGCGGGAAACGCCCGGCATATCGGGCCCCCTACTACCTCCATAACCAATAAGCACGGATTTCGCGCGCCTCTGATGATAGGTATATATTTATGGGCCTTTATAAATAGAATATTGGAATCAAGCTGTTGTCTTTTCAGATAATTGAGAAAAGCATGAAGCAGGTTAGCAACACCAAGGGCAAGAACGGAGCACATGAGCCAAAGATTACCAACGACCCAAAGAGGTTTCTTTTTTCGTGAAGAATCCCGACGACAATGAAGTGG
>CAZPUZ010000158.1:0-2156 GCA_964589875.1 uncultured archaeon | reverse complement strand
AGGGAGATGGCGCGGATGAAAAGGATTCATGGAAGCGGTTTCCTCTCCTATACAGCAAGGTTCGTTCCCCAGGCCATAAAGGGGCGCAAGGCTCACCCACCAAAGGCTGAGAAGAACTGGAAAGAAAAGATTAACAAGAAGGAATGGCTGGCAGCGCTATATTCTTCCGTGTCAGCCAGCTCGAACAAGGAAATGATAGCCGCACGCAACCACATGATTGGAGACGTCAAGCATGTGCCTGTAGTTATTGATGACAAGCTGCAGGAGACAAAGAAATCATCAGAGGTCGTGAAGATTCTGGAGTCAGTTGGTCTCAAGAAGGAGCTGGAGAGGGTTAAGCTCAAGAGAAAGAATGCGGGAAGGGCCAAGACGAGGGGAAGGAAAACGGCACAGAAGAAGGGCCCCATCATAATAGTGGGTGAGGACAAGGGCATAATCAAGGCAGCCAGGAACATGGCGGGTGTTGACGTGACCACTCTCGGTGATCTTTCCGTGGAGATGATGGCACCAGGTACCCATCCAGGCAGGCTCAGTGTCTGGACAAAGTCGGCGGTTGAGCGGCTTGCGGAGACAACAAAGAAGGCATAGAGCGGGAAAGCTGAGGGAGCGGTTAAGTTTTAATTTCTTTCTGACATAGCCAAATCATGCCACCCGCGGAAATGAGAGAGACGCTTGAAGTGCTGCCGAGGAATGTCGTTCTTAGTGTTGAATATGGCAGCAACAGCAACAGGTTCTATTTCTCTCCTGCTGCGGAAATAATGGGCAATGCGCTGAGGAGGTCACCTAGGGCAAACCGCGATATCCTGGAGAGGACGGCCAGATACAAGTCCAGGCATCAAGAGCTTCTTCGGGAAGGGAGGACATACGAACCCCTCTTCCCCTGGCCCGATGAACTCCTGGCAATGGACCCGGAAAGGCTTCCGGAAGGGGTCAGGAGCGGCATCAAGGAAGTTGAAGGCGTTTTCACGCTTTATGATATAGAGCCGGCGATGGCTGTGAGGAAACTTATCATAAAAGGCAACGTCTTAAGCGCCGAAGTGAAATCCAAGGGCTTGCCTGGGGGCGGAAGGCCCAATTACTATAACTGCAGCGGGCGAAGCGCTTTCCTGGATGATGCCGGTATGCCCGCTCTCACGGCAGTGTCATGCAACTGCGGTGACCAAAGTTATGGTTTGGAGAAAGGCGGCGCTCCCATTGTCGGCTTTATGTCCTGCATACACAACAGCGCCATGAGAGGGGAGTTCTACGAGAGGATGCGGGCACAAAGCCCGAGGCGGGACAGGACCAAGAGGAAGGGCATGGTGCCCGGAAGGCCAGTGTTCATGCCGTTCAATTTCGTCCCCAACTGGGCCTACCAGGACAGGAGGCTCCATCCGCGGGACAGCAACCTGGCCGCTCTTGAAGGCGACGTGTTGGTGACAAGGTATGTCCTCAGGGGTGAGGATGACGACATCTATGGCATAAACTGCAGGCTGTTTTCCATAGAGGAGACATATTCGCCTGTCATGCTGGCAGGCATAAGGGAAGGCGTGGTGAAAAGAAGGGTCATCGGACAGAGGAGGAAGAAGGCCAGGATGAGCAGGAGAAGGTGGGCGGAGGAGAATGATATCTTCATGGGCCTGGGAGCGGAGATACGGTCCCACGGATATGAATACGATGGTATGACTACTGAATTCGGGAGAGTAGCAAGGCGGTTCATAAACGAAGAGACCGGCAATTCCATCGGCGTTGTCTTCACTGCGGACGAACCGCCTTTCTATGTGGTCCGCGAGCCCGTACCAGGCAGCCGCCCCAATCCGACTGGCCGCTATGAAGGCGAGATGAACCCTTTCATGCTTGTGGGGAAGCGGGGAGTCACAGGCCTTGATGATGTCACCATGAAGACGAGCAAGATGAGGATTGAGCTGCCGACTGTCGTCAGGCTGCCCGAATCGGGCCGGGGCTATAATATGCCAGCAATATCCAGGGATATGCGGAAGACCATGAGGACAGTACTGCGCAAGGCGCATGGCGGTCCCGTCACTTCCATAGAAAAGTATGCAAGAGTCCACTATGCCGATTAAAACTTTATAAACCCGTCGCTCATTATTTAAGCTAATGCAAGACGGCTACAACCGAGCATATAAGCCGTCCATCCATAAGGAAGAAAAGACGGC
>CAZPUZ010000157.1:0-2173 GCA_964589875.1 uncultured archaeon | reverse complement strand
GTTGCTGCTCAGCCTGGAAACGGGCTTGCATCTTGCGATTATGTAATTCCTCATCCCGGGCTCCAGAAACTGCGTCCCGCTGCCGTGGCCTTCAAGCTCCATGCCTGCGATGAGCTCCCTTGACTTGTCCTTCATCTGGCTTCCATATTCCAGGGAATAGACCCTCATGAGAATCTTCCCGTCACCCTGCTCTGCTATCAGCAGCTCCCCAAGCTCTATGGAGCTTCCTGTCTTCTGTCTTACCAATACGTCTTCCTGATTGCCTGCGCAAATCTGGCCTACAATATCCATGTCAAAACCTGCCTATCTCGCTTATCCTGTCGTGTGCGTCAGAAGCCTTCACATATTCCGAGACGCGCTCCCATATTCCGGCTTCGTGAGCGGCCTGGGCGAACCGCATGAGATGCGCGCCTTTTTCATCCTCTGCTACCTTTCCCTGCTGGTCTGCATCATATAATCCGTATGGGTATCCCGGGAACAGCGGATCCCGGGAATTCCTGGCAAGGCAGTAAAGCACTTCCATTAATTCTTGTCGGGGGATTTTTTTAAACTGATGCTTCAGGAACTCAAACCTGAATGCATATCCTGAGTTTTCGTGTAGTTTGACGAACATCATCTCTGCCGGGTGGTCGGGGTGGCTTATGCTGGCCACGGGATGGTACGCCCATGGGCCTCTGATGTGATTGCCTGCAAGCCTGCTGACCGCGGATACCAGGGGAATGCCTGTTGATGTAAGAAGGCTGCAGCTCTTGGAGAGGCCGGTCAGTATGACGCCGCTCTGCATGGCACGCTCCGTTGCCTCCGCGGAGAAGCGGGATTCGTTGGTAATCCGGGTCTGCAGCGAACCGTCCCTGACCAGTATGTCCCCTTCATCCAGCTCCTTCTCCATAACCATGCCGGCAAGCTTCCATTCTCCGAATACCCTTGCCGACTCCGCTGCCCTGGATATTGGGGCCCTGCTCTGTCCGGTCATCATGCTCCTGTCAAAGCTGTCAAACTCCATCAGCCCGGCTTCAGGCCGTAGCCGCTCCCACTCGCCTCTGGCGGGTACCAGCTTTGTCCTGTACCTGATGTGACCGTTCTCTGATGCTGCATAAGCGACCGTGTAGAAGCCGAGCCTCTGCGGAATAATCCGCGGATTTATCCTTTTGTCGTCCCTGAATATGTTGAAATACAGCCTCGTGAAGTCCACTGCTATGTTGGGTGCCCTTATAATCCCGGTGTTGCCGCCGTCTACGAAGCTGAGCTTCCTGCCTGATTCTGCTAGTGTAATCTCCCTGAAGTTGCTTCGGTCCAGGTCGTGCGGCTGGTATCTGCTGTCGCCGAATTCAGGCCTGCCGAGAGGGATATCCACAAGATTGTCCCTGACTTCTCCCAGGTTCCTGGAAAAGCTGTCCATCTTCCACCCGTAAAGTCATTGCCTGCCATGATTTAAATCAGAATTCCCCCACCTTGTGGCATGTGGTGATAATCTAACCGATTGTCCGTTTTGGCTATGCGTCCTGCTTCTTGGGCGACAGGTATATCTTCTCAATGCGCTCCCTGGTGCCCATATTCCTGACGGCATCAATGATGGCGGCAGGCCATTCAGGCGGCGGGTTCTCGACCAGCCGCGACAAAGCAAACGAGTCAAGCGAGCTTGCCTGTTCCCAGAAGCCTGACTGCCTGATGAGCTTCTCAAGCTCCTCCCTGCCCGGCTCGTTCCTTCTGGGGAAGCGGTAGCAGTCCTTCATCCATATCCTGGCGACATTGCTGGAGCCGTTTATGGCCCTGGCCCCTTCCTTCTCCGCCAGCTTTATGATGGCTTCCCTGACCTGCTCGATTTCCTGTCCTATGCCGTCGTCTATATCCTTGAGCGCCCGCTTTTTCTTCTCCATGAGCTCGGCGTATTTGTTGACCAGCTTCACCCCGGGCTCGTCAAGGAACTTGTTGGGTGGGAGGTTCTCGGTCCTGGCGATGTGCCTGAATTCAGGACAGTAGTCCCTGTACTCGCACCAGTTGCAAAGCGCGCTCTTCTTGTAGGGGAATCGCCTCTCGTTCTCTATGTCCTTTATGAGGGATATGGTCTCGTTCTTCAGCTTTTCAAGGTCCTCCCGGGATTTCTCAACCGTCATATGCTTGTCGTGGGCCAGGAAGTGCCATATCTGCTTTATGCTGCTGGCATCCGGGAACA
>CAZPUZ010000156.1:0-2176 GCA_964589875.1 uncultured archaeon | reverse complement strand
ACTGAAGCGGGCCGCCCCTTTTGAAGACAAAAGAACAACCCGTCTGCTTGTAGTTGTTGGACTAATATACTGAAAAGGTATTTAAATACGTTATTTTGGCTTTGTCGCCTTAAGTCGGCTGCACATTACCTGCCGAATCGCCTGTCACGGCTGGAATAATCCTTGATGATGGAATCAAAGGCTTCCTCCGAGAATTCCGGCCAGAGCTCGTCAACGAAGGCGAGCTCGGAATAAGCAGCCTGGAAGAGCAGGAAGTTGGATATCCTTTTTTCTCCCCCTGTCCGGATTATGAGGTCAGGGTCACCGTAGCCGTTGGTCTGCAGGTTGTGCTTCAGCATCATCTCGTTGATTTCCTCCGGGCTTATCCTGCCGGCATCAACGGCAGAAGCTATGCTTCTGCACGCCTGGACAATCTCCTGCCTGCCGCCGTAAGCTATGGCGAAATTGATGACAAAGTCGTGGTAGTTCCGCGTGATATCCACTACCCTGTCAATCCTCTCCCTCAGGCTGTCACGCAGTAGGTGGAGGTTGCCGAAGAATGTGATGCGTATTCTGTTCTTGTGGACAAAGCTGTCCTTGTTGCTTATTACGTCGTCAAGCTCCTTCTCCGCTAGGTTAAACAGGTATTTCAGCTCAAGCTCCGGCCGCTTGTCCATGTTCTCAAGGGAGAGGGAGTACAGTGTTATGGTCTTTATGCCCCATTTCTTGGTCCAGTTGAATATCCTCTTTATCTTTGTGACTCCCCACTCATGTCCCTGCCACGGCTTCTTCAGCAGCCTTTTAGCGCAGCGCCTGTTGCCGTCGGGTATGAAAGCTACATGTTTTGGTATACTTACCCCTTCCATGCTATCAATCTAGTTCTCCCAGATTATATATATGCTTTGTGAATGATAAACGTGAAATCCGCTCTTTATAAAGGCTGTGGCTGCGCCCGGCGCTGCCCGTATGTGCAGCGCATGATTGGAGGGGCCATTTGAATATTCCCCCGGACACCTTATATATTCTATTTCAGGCAAATAATCAACCATGAAAACGGATTCTCTCATGAGTTTTGAGACACACTGTCACACCAGATACTCCGGCACCAGCCTGCCTTACGACGGCCTTGAGGAGCCTGCGGACATTGTCAGGCAGGCGAAGAAACTGGGGCTTTCCGGGGTTGCGGTCACGGACCACGACACGACCAGGGGATGGAAGGAAGCCCGGAGAGAGGCGAAGAAGCAGGGAATCATTTTCATACCGGGCATGGAGGTCAGCACAAGATACGGGCACGTAGTGGCTCTCGGCATAAGCGAGTCAATACCTGCCGGCATGAGCGTCATTGAGACCGTCGAGAGGATACATGGAAGCGGGGGCGTTGCAATAGCCGCCCATCCTTACGATATCAGGGGGAGGGGTATCAGAGACAGGTTCGTGGAAACGGACGCCGCTGAAGGATTCAACTCGCTCAACCTGGACAGGTTCTCCAACCATATAGCGAAGTCAAGGATAACAGAAGCCGGCATGCCCATGGTCTCCGGCACGGATGCCCATACCCTCGATATGGTGGGACGCGCCTCAATAGGTGCCGAGGCCCATGATGTTGATTCCCTCATCAAAGCCATAAGGAAGGGCAGGATACGTATGCAGGAGAGGTACATATCCCTGAACGAGATAAAGGAATGGAACCGCCTGAGGATGATAAGCGCGTACATGGAAGTCGTCAGGTTCATTGACCACAAGTACAGGAGGCCCAGCGCATGGCTGCTCAAGCAGCTCATGAGCCGCTTCGTATTCTCAAAGAGCATGGTATGGGACGTGCTGGCGAGGATGGGCCTGGCGGGAGCGATAGGCTACGGGGCAGTGAGGATGCTGGCCAGCTATTGATTATTTATAAATATCCTTCATGAATTATTGCCTATACCAGGCGGGAGTCCCCTAGCGGTCAAACAGAACTAACGATTTGCAAGTTCTGGGTCAATGGGGCTGGCCTAAGGAGCCAGTGGCTTAGAACTGCACAGCACATGAGGAATATATCCTTCGCGCAAGCGAGGCTGTGTGGTAGGCAATGCCTTCGAGAGTTCGAATCTCTCCTCCCGCATGTCATCTTTTTCAGGAAATGCATCCCCCACTCTCACTATCGCATGTGCTTCCCGCTCCGAAGACCTGCACACACTGCAAATCGGAGATGCAAATG
>CAZPUZ010000155.1:0-2215 GCA_964589875.1 uncultured archaeon | reverse complement strand
CAGCGTCCATCCTCTTGTCGTCTTCCATCCCATCCGGCTGCTTGACTCCCTGCAATCCCATCAGCATGTGATGTGACAGGGCCACGGGCTTCTTGAGGCCGAGCTTTGGAGCCGCGTCACGTGCCAGCATGCATGCCCTGCGCTGGTCGAGGCCCAGCTGGGCGATGTCAACTTCAAGGTGGAATATATCGTTGGCCTGCATCACCGGATAGAAGTACTGGGCCACATACTTCAGTTCGCCTTCCTTCCTGCCCATGATGTTAAGGGCGCGGGTGGCTCTGGACATCGTGGTGTTCTTGGCTATCTGCACAGTCCTCTTCCAGTACTCGCTGTCCATGGCATCGCTGGCAAATATGAACTCAACCTTGCCGGGATCAACTCCAGCGGCCTTCCAGACCTCTACGAAATAATCACCGACCTTCCTTATACTCTCAAGGTCCCCGCCCATCTTGTTGTTTATCCAGCCGAACCAGTCCGCCAGCCACAGCTTAAATCGGACGCCGGCCTTCAGCAGGTCTCTGAGGAGGAGAGGACGGAATACTCCGAATGGCAGGTGTGCGAGCCCGGAAGGCTCAAACCCGTCATAAGCGATAGGATGGTCGTTTGTCTGGATGATCTCTTTCAGCTCTTTCTCGGTTATTATCTCCTCACCCACGGATTTTATCAGCTCAAACCTCGACTGAGTATCCATGGATAACAATTCGCTTCTATAATTTAAATTTGGAAGGAAAATAGATGACGTAGGCGTGAAAAAGCGCCGCGTCTGGGTGAATTATGGAGATATCGCTTCCCGAGCCTGTGCATGCGCTGCTCAGCGGCCTGGAGAGCAGGGTGATTACCAATTTCTACGGCACGCCGGGCACGGGCAAGACCAACATATGCATGCTGATGGCAGCAGACTGCGCCCGCAAGGGGGGCAAAGCGGTATTCATTGACACAGAAGGCGGATTCTCGCTGGAGCGCCTCAAGCAGATAGCACCACACGACTATGAGAGCGTCCTCACAGGGATTGAGCTTGTGGAGCCTCGCGACCTCCGCGAGCAGACCAGGGTGGTTCGCAGGCTGGCGGAGCGGAAGCCAGACCTCGTGATAATGGATTCGTCGGTAGCTCTCTACAGAATAGAGCATGCTGAGATGATGGAGAAGGTTGACAACAGGAACAAGAAATGCGAGCTTGATTCCATAATGACGGCCAACCGGGAGCTTTCCAAGCAGCTTTCCAGCCTGTCCATGCTTGCCAGGGACCTGGAGATACCAGTCGTCATCACCACCCACGCTTTCCGCTCATGGGGCAACGGATGCTATGACGTGGTCGGCGGCGATCCCGTCAGATACTGGTCCAAGTCCATCATATTCCTGGAGAAGACGGGCAAGACAGGGGAAAGGAAGGCCATAATCATGAAGCACCGCTCCCAGCCCGAGGGCAAGGAGGTCAAGTTCTCGCTTGTCAGCGACGGGATCAAGCCCAGCGGGTTCAAGATATTTTAAGTATTGATAATATAATAATTATTTATATTATAATAAATTTAAATGATTTATATAGTTTATATAATCTTTAAATTACATATAATTTAATAATTATTTAATTATAAAGAACATATATTTTATTAATATTATGTATAATATATACATTATAAATTACTAATAAGGCGGCTTGCTCTCGCTGAATATGGCGGAACGGAACTTGGATATCTGGCAAGCTCCCGTCTTCCAGTCTTCCGCGGGCAGCCCTGCCTTGGCACAGGCCTGCATGAGGAACTCTTCCTTGGTCCATTTCCACTCGGTGGCCACCTGCGGCAGCAGGAGGCCGGACACGTGGCCCTTGGTCACGATGAGGCCGTCCTTGCCCAGGTTTATGTTCTTGGGATACTCGCTGGGATTCTCAACGTTTATCTCCTCGGGCTTGGTGAGTATGGAAACCTCGACTATTATCTTCGGCAGCTCCGTCCTCTTCAGACGGGGAAACCTGGGGTCATGGGTGACTGATACAGAGGCTTCAACGAGGGCTTCAATCAGCGGCATGCTGGGGTCTGGGAAGCCTATGCAGCCGCGCAGCTCCTTCTTTGGATAGGTGTGCAGGGTAACGAAGACGCCGCGCTCATCACCGAATGCTTCGGGATAGTCGTCAACGGAAATCCTTTCCTCATCCCTTACCCATTTCTCTATGGCCTCCCTGGCGATGCGGAGCGCGAACTTCCCTTCCTCGGGTGTCATG
>CAZPUZ010000154.1:0-2218 GCA_964589875.1 uncultured archaeon | reverse complement strand
GGTTGATAATAACATATCGGCCTTTGCCCCCTCTGCATCCGATGCGATCAGGAGAGGCACGGAGGATAGATCCAATGGCATTCGCCCCACTACTTAGGGCTTTTGAGAAGGAGAAGGGCTGGATTAATTTCCAGATTGAGAGTTTTGACAATTTCATCAAAAATGGCATAGCGTCTATCATTAACGAGATTGGTTCCGTCCAGCTCAATCCTGAGCAGGGAAACCTGGAACTGAAGTTCGGCAAGGTTGAGATAGGCACCCCCATAGTCAAGGAGGCTGACGGTTCAACCAGGCAGATTTTCCCCAACGAGGCGAGGATAAGGAACCTCACGTATTCCGCCCCCATGTTCATGACTATCGTGCCCGTGGTCAACGACATACAGCAGCGCTCCGAAAAGGTCCACATCGGCGACATGCCTATCATGGTGAAGTCCGGGCTGTGCTCAACACACGGACTCTCTGAAGAGGAGCTCGTTGACAGGGGCGAGGATCCGAAGGACCCTGGCGGCTACTTCATAATCAACGGCACTGAGAGAGTGCTGGTTTTGATTGAAGAGATTGCTTCCAACAAGCCTATATTCGAGAAGCATGCGGATGTGGTGAGCGTGCGCATCAACTCCGAGAAATCGGGTTTCAAGCAGAGGCATATAGTGGAAAGGAAACCGGACGGTGAAATCACGGTATCGTTCGCCAATCTAAGAAAGCTCTCCATAATCACTCTGCTGAGGGCACTTGGGCTTGAGACGGACAAACAGATATGCGAGGAGATATCGTCCGACCCGAGGATACTCAACGACCTCTACATAAACATATACCACGAGGACGCCACCAACACGGACGAAGCCATTGAGATAATAGGCAAGAAGCTCAGGGTGGCCGAGGATTACCGTCTGGAGAGGGTGAACCAGATACTGGACAGGTACCTGCTTCCTCATGTCGGGCAGGAAAGGGAGAACCGCCTGGAGAAAGCAGAAGTCCTGGCCAAGATAGTCAAGAAGGCCATATCGCTGTCCATGGGGCTCATACCCGAGGACGACATAGACCATTATTCCAACAAACGCCTGCTGATGTCCGGGGAGCTCATTGGGCAGCTTTTCAGGAGCATACTTCTCGGAAGGTGGGGGTTGCTGGCCAAGATGACATACAACTACCAGAAACTTGTCAAGAGGGGCAAGAAGCCATCCATCCAGGGCATAGTGGAAGCCGACGCCATGACCAAGCAGATACTCTCAAGCCTTGCGACCGGCAACTGGATTGGTGGGAGGACGGGTGTGTCCCAGAGGCTTGACCGCAGCTCATACGTGAAGACTGTGTCCCATCTGAGATCCGTGATATCGCCGCTGACCTCAACCCAGGAGCATTTCAGGGCGAGGCAGGTACATCCGACTGAGTGGGGCAGGCTTGACCCGGCAGAGACTCCCGAAGGGTCTTCAATCGGCCTCAGGAAACACCTTGCGCTCATGACAGAGATTACCCCGGGACTCAACCCGGCTGAAGAGGAAAGGATATTCAAGACCATTGCAGGAAAGTGATTTGATGGCAGAGAAGAAGAAAAATGCGAAAAAGCAGGCGACCACCGGGCCGGCCGAGCACATGAAGGAGAAAACGGACATATACTTCAATGGCAGGTTCATAACCCAGACAAAGGACCCCATCACGTTCGTGGAAGACATAAAGAAAAAGAGAAGGAACGGCCTCATACCCGACCAGATAAACGTTGCCTACTATCCGGAATACAGGGAGGTAAGGATATCAACAGAGCATGGCAGGATGAGAAGGCCGCTTGTCGTGGTTGAGAAAGGCAAACCCAAGCTCACGCCGGAGCTGCTGAAGAAGGTTGAGAACGGCGACATCGACTGGAAGCACCTGATTGAGCATGGCATCATCGAGTATCTGGACGCGAAAGAGGAAGAGAACGCCTACATAGCGATAAACCCGGAATCCATCACGCCGGACCATACCCATGTCGAGCTTGACCCCATAACCATACTGGGCACGTCCACTGTTCTGATACCATATCCCGAGTACAACAGGGGTGACAGGATAAACTACGGCGCCAAGATGGTAGGCCAGGCCATAGGCAGCATGTCGTCCAACTTCCTGATAAGGATGGACACCAAGTTCAACGTGATGTCTCAGCCACAATCCCCGCTAGTGACAGCAGGCAACATAGGGGTGCTTGAGGAATACCCCGAAGGCCAGAACGTCGTGGTGGCCA
>CAZPUZ010000153.1:0-2240 GCA_964589875.1 uncultured archaeon | reverse complement strand
TAACGGCGCATGCACATGTAATATCATGTTTGTCACAGACAAAAAAGCACAAACAAAAATTTGATATCACGTGAAATCACAAAAAGCGGCATTGCATGACATTACGCGTGAGAGTCACATGACATCATCGCTCTCAGGCTTGACATAGAACACCCTTTTTCCTTCCTGTATGCGCTGCAACATCCCGCTCTTCGTGAGGGTTGAGATGCGCCTGGAGACGTGTTCCCTAGTCAATCCCATCCTCTCCGCAACTTCGCCCGCGCTCATCTTGTTTTCCCCTATTATCCTAAGTATGTCCTCATCACTCTTGATTATACGCACAACCTCTTCCCTTACCGGTCCGGGCTGGTTGTATATTTTGTTCATAATCTCTATTGCGGCGTTCTTCATGGGTTCGTGGTGATGGTTCTGAAGGAAGTCGTCATGCTCCTCCAGCCTGTTATAGACGCGGCTGTCATGCCTGCTGACTTGGTCCTGCAGGTCGGATATCTTCTTCAAAATGTCGTAGAACATGTCTCCATGCTGGCTGCTTCTGGAAGGAGAGGCGGCCGGGTGGGAGACGCCCTTCTTCGAGACATTCTTTGCCTTTTTGCCTTTCTTTCCTCCGAACAGTCCAAACATGAGTATTAATTGTGGCATCTACTTATAAATTTTCACTGATTTCACCGAAATTTGACAGCGTCAATATTCATGCAGAAGGTTCGTACGGGATGCATGATTTCACACAATCACATGTCCGCATGATATCGTTTTTACCATGCATGACATCATGCGATGTCACACTGGGCACACCGCAACAAATAAATTTGACCCCGTCAATATATCTCATGGCGATGAAAGCTCACACCAACCGGCCGCACTATTACAGCGGCACCAAGACCAACGTGATAAGAATATTCAGGATACTGAAAAAAGCCAGCAAGGACGGCGAGGGACATATCAGCATAAGTGAGATATCACGGAGGACAGGTCTTCACAGATGGACCGTCAGCCGGACGCTTGATGTGTGGATGTCTCATTTTGTGGAAATCGTCGTGCCAGAGGAGCTTGAGCATGTGGGCCTCAAGCTCAAGCTGGTGAGGCTGAACAACGTATCCATAAGCGAAGAGAGTGTCATGAGGTCGATGAAAATCAGGCTATGAGACGTTCAATTCACCCCAAAAAACCTGAGCAACTGGTCCCTTTCAATCCAGTTTTCGTCCCCATAGTTGCCGGCTTCCGCGTCCTCCATCCTGAGGAACAACCACCGATTTGATGCGGTAAGTATCTCATCCCCACTGCCTTCGGTCCTTCTCCATGCGACGAAACCCATAGCACCTGCCTTCCTGCACCAGCCGGTGAATGCAGCGAGCTGTTCTTTCCTCAGCCTGGGTTTTACTTTGTGGCTCTTCACTTCAAAAGCGAATATGAGTCCCTTCCTTATAGCCACGATATCAAGCGGCGACAGGAAACCGCCGGAAGAGGGGACGCGCAGGGTGGCGAATCCCTTGTCGTTCAGAAAGTGCGCAAGATCCCTTTCCGCACGCGAGCCTTTGGAGTAGGTCTTAATCATGGTACATTATTGGGGAGTCTCTATAAAACTTTAAATAATTCCCCATTATCTATTATTTGACGGGTGTCGTATATGGGTAATGCGAATGACGTAACAGACGAGTTCTCACTGGCCGCCAGGAATCTGTCTAAGGATATAATCGGTGAGGTTGTCCTTTCCGAAACTCCGGAAAGCGTCCTTAAGAAATGGAGAGGCATATTCAAGATATCACAGAAGAGACTGGCTCAAGAGATGGGAATGACTTCTTCTGTGATATCAGACTACGAAAGCGGGAGGAGGCGTTCTCCCGGCATAAGAATGGTAAAGAAATATGTCAACACACTCATCAAGCTTGATGCGGACAAAGGGGGTCATGTAATCCACAGTTTTGTGAAGAAACCTTCCAGAGAGCTCCTGTCCGATGCGGTTATTGATATAAAGGAATTCTCCAGGGGGAGGAGTGTCTCCTCGTTCGCCAGGGAGATAAAGGCCAACATAATAACCAAAAGTGATACTAACCAGCTAATTTATGGGTATACGGTCATTGATTCTCTGAAGGCCATAACAGAGCTGTCTTTTGAGGAGCTTGTCAAGCTTTATGGCGTAACCACACAAAGGGCTCTCATATTCACCAAGGTTTCTACTGGCCGCACCCCTATGGTAGCCATAAAACTTACCAATCTTCACCCCACACTTGTGATACTACATG
>CAZPUZ010000152.1:0-2247 GCA_964589875.1 uncultured archaeon | reverse complement strand
CCACGAGAACCTCGGACTTGCCACTCATGGATTTGGGGATGCTCTTGATAACCTTGCCGATGGACTTCTCCTCGTTGCGGGTGGGTATCACGATGGAGAATCTGGGTTTCGTTGCCATCTATAAAATATGGTTGCAAACTTATAAAGTCCGGCCGTTAACGCTTCCGGAGCAGTGTTATCTTGTCCGAAATCCCGCCGACCACGACCTCTGAATAGCCGCCGGGAAGCGTGCCATTCGCAGGGGATAGGTAGCTGCTTAATACGATGCATTCGGGCCCGCTTTCAAGGTCGGTCCCGAGCCGCTTCGTCTCGAAGAATATCGCATATTCGATATTGGAATGATAGGTGTCGCAGTTGTTGCTCACCCAGAGGGCCGTGGCCCTGAAGTCGGCATGCTTCTGATAGCCCGTGTTGAACTCGTAGACCAGATAGAAGCTTGCGACAAGGTTCAGTGCTATGAGCAGTATGCCCAGATATTCCACGCGCTTCGATTCCATCGCAGCCGAAGCGATGACCGCGAGGAGAGGTATCAGGACCACGAGATACCTGAGGAGGGGTGTGCCGAAGAGGTAGAAGGCCTCCATTGAGACTGTAATCAACGCAACGGCAATCGATACGGGCAGCAGACCTCCACTGAGAAGGTCCTTCCCTTTCCTATAAACGGCATACCAAAGAAGAGGGGATGAGAGCCCCAGCACGAAAGGGAGCGCTGCGATGAAGCTGGGTATCCTGTCAGGAAGCCCGAAACCAAGACCAGGAGAGCCTGACCTGGGAAGTACGAAATCCAGAATCAGGCCGACCGGGTTCCCAGTCTGAAGGTAGTTGACGAGGAGATATGGCGATAGTGTTGCAGCGAAAACGGCAACGCAGACGGCAATCCACTTCAAGAGCGCCTTTGCGGGCAACGATTTTCCTCCCATTTTCAGCGCCGCAAGATAAACGAAAAGCACCAAGAATATGTAAAGCCCGAAGTAGCGTGCCAGAAAAAGCAATGCCGAGGTGAAGCCGAAGAGCGCGAAGTATCTGGGGTTGTCCTTGGTCTTGTAAAGCACGGAGATGTTAATCACCAGGAGCAGCATGAACAGCATCTCCGTCAGCACCCGCGTGCCGAAGAAGGCGAAAAGCGGGGAGCTTGACGCGACCAGGGTTGCCCACCAGGCCCTGTCCCCGCCGAGGAGCTTCCTGGCGAAAAGGAACACCGCCGCAAGCGTCATCACCCCCAGCACTATTATGAGCATCCTGGACACAAGCGGGGTGGCACCGAACAATACGTAGGCGGGGGCCAGCAGAGACGGCAGCAGGGGGAACCTGGACAGGTCGGCCTTCTCCATTTCGCTTGTAATCGAGTAGGCCGTATTCATGTATGAATATTCGTCAAACGCGAAGAACGTGAAGTTCAGGGAAAACAGGGTCACGGCTAAGAAAGGCAGTACCGCAGCCACGAATTTCAGCCTATCGTCCATTGCTATCTCCAGTTACTGTTGATGCATTTGTTTTAAAAGCCGTTTGCCTCATATAGGAAATGATAGCATGAACAGGCTCAAAAGCTTTGCCATTGACGTGTGGAGAGACGAGCTCATACCCTTCATCTGCAGGAGGAGCTTCGGAAAGGTCAGCCTCTATCACGGAAGGTTGAAGAGGAAAGTGGCCCGTGTCATGGAAGAGGACTGGGACAACCTCATCATACTGGATGCCTGCAGGTACGACGTTTTCAGGAAGGTCGCCAGGCAGAAGACGGATTACAGGATATCCCTCGGTTCATGCACCCGCGAATTCCTCATAAAGAACTTCCACGGGGGCAGGTACAACGACACGGTATACGTCACCGCGAACCCATACGTCGACCTGTACCTCAAAAACAGCTTTCATGCAATCGTTCCCGTCTGGGGACGCGGATGGGACAAAGACAAGAGAACCGTCCTGCCCGGTACCATGGTGAAGATGGCGCTGAAGGCTGAGAAGGACTTCCCTGACAAGAGGCTGATAATCCATTTCATGCAACCCCATTCCCCGTTCATAGCAGACAAGTACATACTCAACCCCTCATTCGACGTCAAGGATGGCAAGCTGACTGCAGACGAATTCATGCATCAGTACGAAAAGAATCTGGAGCTCGTTTACAGGCACGCGCACGGCCTGGCCGGGAAGCTTCCGGGAAAGACTGTGATAACGGCAGACCATGGCGAGGTGGCGCATAAGAAGACATTCCTCGGCAGGAGGATAAGCGGCCACCCGGGATTCATGCAC
>CAZPUZ010000151.1:0-2248 GCA_964589875.1 uncultured archaeon | reverse complement strand
ACGACAATGAAGTGGGGCAGGGATTTATTGAGATGGTTGACGACTGGGAGAAGCATGTTGACTGGGCAGATATAATAGTCTTTGATGACGTGCTCGGTCAGGGGAAAAGGCAAGCAATCTCAGGCACAGCGGCAAGGTAGCACAGCCCGGAAATCCTCCTGCATTAAAGGAAGCCGGCTATGCCGGTCATCAGGTATTCTATGCCCCATGCTATGGTGACGATGCCCATCATGGTTGACATCACCTGGAGCACGCCCCTGCCGAGGTCCCGTGTATCCTGCCGGCGAGCAGCAGGCACGCCAGGATTATCAGCAGGGACAAGGAGCCCGCAGCCAGTGTCAGGGGGATGCCGATGTCATTGACAAGGAGCATGGTCGCCATTATGGTGGCGGGGCCGCTACCAGAAAGGCCTTGAGTGCGATGCTCCTCATCTCCGGCAACTTCTTGTCCTTCGCCAGTGACATGAATGAGGTGACGATGAGTGCAGGATCCATTATCACCAGCAGAAGTATGAAGGCCCCAACAAATTGCATCATAGCATATAATATATCGTGATGCCTGATTATAAGCTCGCATACACCCGTTCATGAGGAAACGTCCCGGATGCACCTTATATACTGACTGCATAACATAATATTCATGGGTCACGGAAATATAGGCGAGATAGCCTTCGCGGTGGAGAAGGCCAGGGAGACCCTCAGAAGATGCTGCACGCGGCATGGCATGAACGCCAGCGGTGGTCCTCGGGGTTACAACATGGTATTCGCACGGGATGCCATGATAGGCCTCATCGGGGCGGCGTCATCCGACTATGAGCAGGAATTTGAGAAGCAGTTCCTCATCACGCTTGACGTCCTGTGGAAGAACAGGGGGAGGACAGGCCAGATACCGAATGCCGTTGACCACTGGGACGAAAAGAGGAAGCCCAAGGCAACATTCGCCACCATTGATAGCACGCTCTGGTTCCTTTTGGGACTCAAGGCATATGAGAAGTTCTATGGCAGGAACAAGACCATAGAAAAATGCCTTTCAGGCGTGGACGAGCAGTTCTTCTGGCTGCTCACCCAGGACAGCGGCGAGGACAGCCTGCCCGAGCAGCTGCCTACGTCGGACTGGCAGGACTGCTTCCCGCACAAGTACGGCCATACAATCAATACAGTCTCTCTTTATTACGCATGCCTGAGGGCTTACGGCAAGTCCAAGCAGGCCAGGATGGTGAAGGAGACTGCCCTAGGCAGGGAGCATACAGGGCTTTACAGCAATCACCTGGGATACTTCCTCCCGTGGAGATGGAAGGACCATGACGGGGTGACAGAGCAGGAAGACTGGTTTGACAGCCTCGGCAACGTGCTGGCCATCTGCACAGGACTCGCGGACAAGAAACACGCCAGAAGCATACTGGAATACATTGATGCGAAGAATGTCAACCGCCCGTATCCCCTCAGGGCAATCAATCCTCCCATCAGAAGATGGCACAGGGAATGGCACGACTACTTCGGCAGGTGCATCGCCTCAAGGGCGCACTGGTACATAAACGGTGGCATATGGCCATACATCGGCGGCTTCTACATCACCGCCCTTGCAAGGATCGGACACAAAAAGAAGGCGAGGGAAGAACTGGGAAGGCTTATTGAAGCCAACAAGCTTGGTGCCAAAGATGAATGGGAATTCAATGAATGGATACATCCCCGGAAGAAGAAGGCGCTGGGAAGCTCGTACCATGCGTGGAGTGCCGGAGCTTTCATCTTTGCCGTGAACTCACTTGAAGGACGGGCGCTTCCCTTTCTTGGATGACCCGGCTCTCCTGCTGGTCGGAAGAAAGGCCGAGCCTCTTCTCAATCAGGTCCGCCATCCTTGCTGACGTGTTCCTGTAATCAAACTTCTCAACTGCGTGCTTTCTGGCTTCGTGGCCCATGCTCTGCCTCTGGTCGTCGTCCGTCAGCAGATTGAGCAGATGTCCTGCGAGGTTCTCCACGTCGGCGCGCACTGCAAAAGTCTTGGGCTCGTCAAACTCGACCACATGCCTCTTATCAAAGCCGTGCCTCTTCTCCGCCCACTCTGATTCAAGCTCTATCTTCTCGCCTACTTCCGCAAGGTAGCCGGTCTTGCCATGCTCTATCGTGTCAATTATGCCGGATGTCTGCACGCCGATGGCGGGCTTGCCGCATGCCTGGGCCTCAACCTGCACCATCCCGAATCCCTCAATCCTGCTCGGAGCAGCATATACGTCGCAGGCGTTGAGCAGCCT
>CAZPUZ010000150.1:0-2304 GCA_964589875.1 uncultured archaeon | reverse complement strand
AAATATCACACCACTGGACAGCATAGACGAGGTGCCGCTCAAGATAATGGCATTTGACATTGAGTGTGTCCCCACCGTCTCCGGCAACGTCCCGGAAGCCACTAGGGACCCCATAATACTGATATCCCTTGTATTCAATACAGAGTACCAGGGCAAGAAGTCAATAGTGTTGTCAACGAAGCACGGCAGTTATACCCAGGACTTCTCAACAGAGAAAGAGTTGCTCGAGGAGTTCGTCAGGATAGTGAATGACTACGACCCTGATGTGCTCACAGGATACAATGCCAACAACTTTGACTTCCCTTACATACTCCAGAGGATGCGCAAGGAAGGGGTGAAGCCGGTCTTCGGCAGATGCGCCCAGAAGAGCGTTGTCGCCAGAAAACTGGGGAACCGTCACAAAATCTCCATATCAGGCAGGGTTATTGTTGACTCATTTGAGATAATCAAGAAGGACTTCTCCCTGCACCGGTACTCTCTTGATGATGTGTCAAACGCGCTGCTCGGCGAGAAGAAGGTCTCGGTAAAGCATTCCGAGATAGAGAAGCTGTGGGAAGGTAGCGACAAGGACCTGGACCTGCTGGTGAACTACTGCCGCAAGGACTCTGTATTGGCCCTGAATCTTGTGGTCAAGCTCAACCTGCTCAAGAAGTACATAGCGCTCTCCAGGATATCAGGCACGCTTCTCCAGGACACCCTTGACAGCGGGGAGACCACCAGGATTGAGAACTACCTCCTCAGGGAGTTCAATAAGAATAACTATGTAATGCCCATACGGCCCGACGACGCGGTTGTCGCCAGGAGGATGAAGGCGAGGAAGAAGGAACTGATAGGCGGCTACGTCATTGAGCCTGAGAAGGGGCTACACAACAACGTGGCCGTGCTTGACTTCAAGTCAATGTACCCCTCAATCATCAGGACTTTCAATATATGCCCCACTACACTGACAAAGAGCGGGAGGCAGGGACTTGTTGAAACGGCATCAGGTGCCAGGTTCTTCCCGAAGGAGGAAAGGCAGGGCATCATACCCACCATTCTTGAGAATCTCATGAACAGCAGGTCCAGCATCAAGAAGCAGATAAAGGACACCAAGGATGAGGAAAAGAAGCGGCTGCTTGATGCTCATCAATGGGCACTCAAGATACTGGCCAACGCTTTCTACGGGCATATGGGGTATGCCAGAGCCAAGATATACAATATGGACATAGCCAACGCCATCACGGGCAGCGGCAGGAAGATAATCCAGGACACATCAAAGGAGGTTGAGGAAAAGTTCCACAAGAAGATAGTATACGGGGACACGGACTCCGTTTTCGTCAAGATGGAGATAGAGGACATGGACGAACTGGGAAGAGAGGCTGACAGGATAAGCGAATACATAACCAAGCAGCTTCCTGGTGTTATGGAGCTGGAATTTGAGAAGGTATTCAAGCGCTTCCTTCCACTGACCAAGAAAAGGTATGCGGCCTGGAAGTTTGAGCGCACCAAGGAGGGGTGGAAGGAAGGCATAGAAATGAAGGGTATTGAGACTGTGAGGAGGGACTGGTGCCCGCTGGTCTCGGAAACCCTGAAAACCATCATAGAGACCATTCTGAAGACAGAGGACGTCAAGGGGGCCGTGGGCTTCTTCAAGAATGTCGTCCACAACCTCACAGACGGCAAGATTGACATAGAGAAGCTGGTTATAACCAAGGGGCTTACAAAATCGGTTACCAGCTATGCAGGTGTCCAGCCGCATGTAGAGCTCGTGAAGAAGATGAAGGCCAGGAACCCCGCGGATGCGCCGGGCATCGGCGACAGGATTGGCTACGTCATAATCAAGGGTATGGATCTTGTGTCCAAGAGGACAGAGGACCCCGCATACGTCAAGGAGAGGGGACTGCAGATAGACCCGCAATATTATGTGGAGAACCAGTTATTGCCCCCAATAGAGAGGATATTCGGAGCTCTTGATATCAGCAAGAGCGAGCTTCTGGGCAACGGCAAGCAGATGGGGCTGATGGATGTACTCAACGGCATGCACAAGAAACCCAAATCAAAGCCTCCAGGTGAAGCTAATATAAAGGACGTGAACGGTTTCGTGTGCCAGAAGTGCAGCAAATTTTATTCACGTGTCCCCCTCGTCGGCATATGTGAATGCGGCGGGAGCATGCTGTTTTCCACTTCACGCGGCCCCGCGAAATACGCGAAATTCTGATTTCCCCGGATTCTTATTTCACAGGCCCGAATGTGGTTTTCACGGCGTTTTTCAGGCAGTTCACCGTTTATTCATATAATATCATACAATATCACCAAAAAGCGTGA
>CAZPUZ010000149.1:0-2314 GCA_964589875.1 uncultured archaeon | reverse complement strand
TGATAGCCGGAATCATAAACCTGCTCTTCGTGCTGTCATTCGGTCTTCTCTAGAATCCTCTGCAGCAGGCACGGACATAATCCCTGTAGAGCCTTTCAACACCGCTCCTCGTTACGTGGATGTTGTGCTGCCTGAAACCGCCGCTGAAGGCGCTCGGGATATGCATGAGCTCATGTATCAGGGTCCTGGTCTTGTCTTCGGGAGAAAGCCTGTCAAAATTCTCTGAGAGCACCTCTATGACATAATGTGGTTTCACTCCTACGGCCTTCTGCATTATCCTCGGTATGGTGTGGATGCGGGCCAGGGTCCTGCGGGTGCTCGTGCCCCTGCTGCGCATGCAGAACAGCCGGGACAGGTCAATGTAATCCATGCCCAGCTTCGCAACTATGTCCCTTACAACGGCTTCCAGCGACTCATCCCTGTCATAACGCATATTTTTCTTTGAAATCCAATATTATTATATGCCTGGGAAGAAGGTCATGGCTTTCGGGACGTTTGACATGCTCCACAAGGGGCATGAATACTTCCTGAGGGAATCACGGAAGAGAGGAGACGAGATTGTCGTTGTCGTTGCGCGGGACGCCACTGTAAAGAAAGTCAAGGGCAGGCTGCCCAGTGAGGGCGAGAACGAGAGGCTGGAAAAGGTGAAGACGCTGGGATACGTAAGCAAGGCAGTTCTCGGAAGCAGGGGGAGTGACAAGCTTGAGGTTGTCAGAAGGGAGAGGCCGGACGTGATATGCGTGGGTTATGACCAGGAGCACTTCATCGGCCCCCTGAAGGATGAATTCCCGGAAATGCCTATAATCCGAATCGGCCCGTTCTGGCCGCAGAAATACAAGACCAGCATCATAAAGGCCGGTAAAAGGCGGAAACTGCCCGCAAACCACATAATCAATATAAACCATGAGAGATGATTATGAGCATGGAAAAGGATATCCTTGACAAGTACAGGAAGGCGGGCAGGATAGGAGCAGAAGTCCTGGCAGAGGCCGGCAAGATGGTCGTGCCGGGAACCAAGCTCATTGACATAGCGAACAGGGTTGACAAGCTCATCATGGAGAAGGGCGCCGAGGCGGCCTTTCCGGTGAATATCTCACTCAACGAGAATGCCGCGCATTATACCCCTCCGTTCAACGATGAAACAACCATAAAGGAGGAGGACATTGTGAAGATTGACATAGGCGCCCATATCGACGGGTACATAGGCGACACAGCCTCGACTTTCTCGCCGCAAAAGAACCAGCTCATAGACGCCGTCAACAAGGCACTTGATGCCGCCATAAAGACCGTAAGGCCGGGCATCCGGGTATCCGATATCGGGGCTGCGGTGGAAGATGCAGCCAAGGACCATGGTGTGGGGCTGATAGTCAATCTCACCGGCCACGGCCTGGGCAGGTTTGAATTCCACGCCCAGCCGAGCATACCCAACACGAGGAACGAATCTTCTCATGTCCTGAAAGACGGTGACGCCATCGCCATTGAGCCCTTCACATGCCCCACAAACGGCTTCGTCAAGGAGGCGGGCAGCGGTTCGGAGATTTTCCAGTATGTGATGGACAGGCCTGTCAGGCTCACCGAAGCAAGAAGGATACTCCAGACCGCCAGGGACCAGTACCACGGGCTGCCGTTCGCCAAGAGATGGCTGTTTGAGAAGTTCTCGCCTGTGAAGGTCTCGATGGCCATCCACCAGCTTGAGAGCGTAGGGGCGTTGCAGGCCTACCCTGTCCTCAGGGAGGTTGAAGGCAAGCCCATAGCCCAGGCCGAGCACACGCTCATAGTCGCTGACAAGCCCATAGTCACCACAATGATGAGCAGCGAATAGCGGCGTTATTATGGCTGAATTCTCAGAAAATGTGTGGGAAATCGTGAGGACGGTGCCCAAAGGAAAGGTCACCACGTACAAGGAAGTCGCGGAGCGCATTGGTGCCGGGTCGCCGAGGTCGGTGGGCCAAGCGTTGAAGCGCAACACATTGCCGGTCATTGTGCCCTGCCACCGGGTCGTCATGTCCGACGGCCGCATCGGGGGTTACTATGGCGGTGAAAAGCGGAAGATAATGGAGAAGGCGAGGCTGCTGGAATCCGAGGGCGTGAAGATAAGGAATTGCAGGGTTGACCTCAAGGAGCACATGCACAGACCGGATTGACGCCGCGGAATTGGTTCTGTTTTAAGCTTAAGACATAATATTTATCCATGGAAAAGCTGCCATTACAGGCTGCAGTCATCATGGCTATCATTATGCTCATGGCCACGCCGGGTATCGCCGTTCCGTCACAAGCCGGAGAGGCCGCAGGAGGCGCATGGCAGGGCTTGCCG
>CAZPUZ010000148.1:0-2334 GCA_964589875.1 uncultured archaeon | reverse complement strand
TTGAGGAGCAGCTCAAGAAGAGCGAAGAGAAGGCTGCCACCATCAAGCCTGAGATACGCGGCGAGAAAAGGCCATTCCAGCAAAGGCAAAAGAAGGTCTTCTTCAGGAAGCCCCGGTTCCTGGGGAAATGGGGGATTGCATACATATACTCATCTGACAACAACACGATAATCCATGTCACTGACATCACAGGAGCAGAGACCATATCCAGGGTATCCGGTGGCATGGTCACCAACAAAGCCAAGGACAAGGGAAAGGCTTTCCCTTCAATGAGGGCCGCAAAGCGCGCCGCGGAGGAGAGCCTTTCAAAGGGCATCGTCGGCGTCCATCTCAGGGTAAGGGCACCCGGAGGCAACAAGAAGAAGATACCCGGGCAGGGCGCACAGCCTGCTATCAGGACGCTGGTCAGGACCGGGCTTAGGATAGGTTCCATAAAGGACGTCACACCCATTCCCCACGACGGCACCACAAAGAAGGGCGGAAGAAGGGGAAGGAGAGTATAGGTGATTTCTCATGGCAAAAGGACACAAACCCAAAAAGGGTAGCAGGGCATACTGGCCCAAGAAAAGAGCCAAGAGGATATATCCGAATGTGCGGAGCTATCCCAAGACCGACAAGCCAGGACCGCTTTCTTTCGCGGCTTACAAGGCCGGCATGACAAGGGCGTCCGTGACTGACAACAAGAAGGGCTCGGTGACATCGGGCCAGGACATAATCAGGCCGGTAACGGTCCTTGACTGCCCGCCGCTTGTCGCTTGCGCAATCAGGCTCTACAAGAAGACCCCTTACGGTCTCAGAAGCGCCGGCACTGTCTGGATGGACAATGTAAGCAAAGACCTATACAGGAAGACCAACATCCCCAAGAAGACCAGCAGCAAGGAGGCCGTTGAAAAGGCTGAGAAGTCCCTGGACGAATACGAGGATGTGAGGTTGGTCGCCCACACAAAGCCGCGACTTTCAGGCATCGGCAAGAAGAGACCTGAGATGTTTGAGGTGAGGCTCGGTGGGAAGGATGTGAAGGATAAATGGGATTATGCCAAGAGCAAGCTGGGTTCTGAGATAAGGATATCCGACGTATTCTCTGAAGGCGAGCTTTTTGATGCCGCGGCCGTCACGAAGGGCCAGGGCTTCCAGGGGCCTGTCAAGAGGTTCGGAGTCAAGATAAGGCCACGGAAGCACGAGAAGAAAAGAAGGCACGTAGGCAATATCGGCTCGGTCACGCCCGGAAGGGTGTTGCCGGGTGTCATTGCCATGCCAGGTCAGCTCGGATTCCAGACAAGGACAGAGCACAACAAGACGGTGCTCAAGATAGGAGAGAAGGGAGACGAGATAAACCCCCAGGGCGGTTTTGTCAGCTATGGGCTTGTGAGGGGCAACTACGCTGTCGTCTCAGGCTCGGTTCCGGGCCCCAGGAACAGGCTGGTCATAATGAGGAAGGCCATAAGGCCCGCAAAAGAGGCGCACGGAGCTTTCAAGAAGGCCTACAATGACTCACAGCAGTGAGGATACTTTTTATTTCAATACCTTTTCTGTTAATGATGAACTATTTCGTTGTGCTCACAGACGAGTGTAATCTGGAATGCATATACTGCAAAGGCAAGCAATGCGAAGAGGAGGCCGGGGAAGAGTATGACTTCATGCCCGGAGAGATAGAATACAACATCAGGCAGCTTGCTGATTTCTGCAGCAAGGATCCTGAATGCGGTATTATCTTCTATGGCGGTGAGCCTCTGCTCCGCATTGAGAAGATGATGGAGATACTGGACACTGTGCCGGCAAGGACGTTCATGCTGCAGACCAACTCATTCGGACTGGAAAAGGTGCCGGCCAGCTACCTGAAACGGCTGGACGGAATCCAGATATCAATAGACGGCGACAGGAGAACCACCGACTTCTACAGGGGGGACGGCGTCTATGAAACATGCATCAGGGGCGCAAAGGCCGTCAGAGCGTCAGGCTTCAGGGGGGAACTCATAGCCAGGATGACCGTGGCAGAGCAGACCGATATCAGGAAATCAGTCAATCATCTTCTTGCCACCGGCCTATTTGACGCCGTGCACTGGCAGTTAGATGCAATGTTCTCCCCGGATTATGAATACCGGGAATTCCCGCAGTGGGTGCAGAAAAGCTACAATCCGGGCATCACCGCACTCGCGGATGAATGGCTGAGGGGCATCAGGGAGGGCAGGGTGGCCAGGCTCTATCCGTTTCTGGGAGTCATGAAAAGCCTGATAAACAACGAGGAGAAGCGGCTTAGATGCGGCGCCGGTTATGCGCACTACGTAATCCAGACCGACGGCAACATAGTACCATGCCCAGCGATGATGGGCATGA
>CAZPUZ010000147.1:0-2340 GCA_964589875.1 uncultured archaeon | reverse complement strand
GCGCGCAGCCAGTTGTCCTTGGATATCTTGTGGTCTGCCTTCTCTTTCTTTTCCTTGTCAAATATCTCCTTTTTGCTTTCTGCCATAGCAATCAATTGTCGTCCTCGTTTTTAAGCCTTTTTCCTTTCCAGCCCGATTTCCCTGCCTACAAGTCTGAACTTGGACCCGCCGTCATGCATCAACGGCTTTATATCGTCAATGCCGCCGGCAGACTGGGCCGCAACTATTTCTCCTATCAGTATCAGATGGTCGGAATCCTTTATCTCGATTATATCCTTGACTTTGCATTCAAGGATTGCCCTGGATTCCTTAATCCTGGGGACATCAACCTTCTCAGAATCCTCAATGCCCAGCCCAAACTTTTCAATTCTGTTCACCCCGGGCTTGTGTCTTTCTTCACAAAAAACCGCTTTTTGTCCGAAATCCTCAGAGACGATGTTCACTACAAACTCCCCTTTATCTTTTGCATTCAGGTAAGTGTGCTTATGCTTTCCGCCGACACCTATACCAACAAGCGGAGGGTCAAAAGACACAGGATAAACCCAAGAGTAAGGGGCTGCATTGACTCCTCCTCTTTTATCAAGGGTTGTGATTAATGCAGTAATCCGGGGTGTTATCAGCCTCACCCCTTTCGTTGGCTTTGTTTGTCTCATTTCATCCACCTCTTCCCCTTAATTGGGATTTCGGGTTTATTTGTTATATTGTTATCATGACCCGGGACGTTGCCTATGTAAACCCAGTTCAGCCCCACCTTCCTTGCAGTTTCAGCCGCTATATCCAGCGTCCTTATCGGTGTTGGCCCAACTTCCCGCATCCTGTAATCGGGGTGGAAGCGTGAGAAGTGCGTCGGGGTATCCTCACCGAGATTCCGCTTTACCCATTCCGCTATTTTTCTGACCTGTTCAGGCTTGTCATTGTGCCCGGGAATGACTAGGTTGGTGACCTCAACCCAGACGCCGGCATTCTTGTAAATCTTCAGTGCTTCATAGATTGGCTCATCATCCGGCACCCCACACAGCTTCTTATAGAAATCCGAATCGCCCTTCAGGTCCACGTTAACTGCGTCCATCAGTCTGGCTATCTTCCTTGCAGGCTCGGGATTCGTATATCCGTTGGATACCCAGACGTTGTATAGTCCCGCATCCCTCGCCAGCTTCATGGTTTCATAATAGAATTCCCATGCGATAGTGGGTTCCGTGTAGGTATAGGCAATGCCGGGCACGCCGCTTTCCATTGCTTTCCTTATCACGTCCTCCGGAGACATGTCATGCCCGATTTCCCTTTCCGGGTGAGATATCTCCCAGTTCTGGCAGAACACACAGCCGAGATTGCAGCCGACAGTGCAGATGGAAAGGCATTCTGTCCCCGGCGCGAAATGGAAAAGCGGTTTCTTCTCTATGGGGTCTATGCTCATTGAGCATATCTTCCCGTAAACCAAAGAAAAGAGCCTGCCGTTCCAGTTCTTCCTCACTCCGCATATCCCGGTCCTTCCGTTAGAGATGGTGCAGTCATGGGGACAGAGCTTGCATTGTACTTGGTCTCCTTCCAGTTTTTCATAGAACATGGCTTCCTTCATGGTTGCAGTTTGTCTTCATTATTTAAGAAAAAAATCACTTCTTCATCTTCTTGAGCATTCTTTCCATCTCTTTCTGCTGCTCTCTAAGCATCCTCTCCTGATGTTTAATCTTCCTTTCCTGCTGGGATATCTTCCTTTCCTGCTCTTTTAGCTCCCTTTCATGCCTGATGCTGAATTTCTTCTCCATCATGAGGTTCTTCTCCTGGTCCTCCAGGGCCTTCTCCTGCTCCAGATTCTTCTGTATCTCCTTGTCCAGTTCTTTCTGCTGTCTCTTGAGCCTTCTTACAGGGAACAGGACCCTGTCAAAGTAGCCGCCCACTTTCTCCACATACTTCTCCTGGCGGAATATCAGCAGGCCTATCACGGAGCTGAGGATGTATAGCATGATGCCTATGCCGAACAGCGCATAGAAAGACGTGAATATCTTGGCAAAGTCTGTCGAGGGGACAAGGTCGCCGAATCCTATGGTAGTCAGGGTCATAGTGGAGAAGTAGAAAGAGTCCACATATGACCATTGTTCAACATTGTAGTAGAATACCGTGCCGATGCCGAGCAATATGGCTATCAGCAACAGCGCGAATAGGATCCTCTTACTGAACATATACAGTATAGAATTATCGCGGCCGTCTAATATATATCTGCAGCGGATGATGCCGCCAAGAAGTCTAGTAGGAATGCGTACTCCTGTCATATGCCTCATAGGTGGCCCTGTCACGCAGACATCGCCCCTGCACTCAAGGCCGTCATTACAGTAGTAGTAAAAG
>CAZPUZ010000146.1:0-2342 GCA_964589875.1 uncultured archaeon | reverse complement strand
TCCTCAGCCCTATAAGGGGTCTCTTCAGATTGTCAGCAAAGACCTCAGCCCTCGGATAACCGCCGATGTCCGGGCTGCATACCGTGACGTTCCCGATATTGTAATTCTCCCTGACGTACTTCGCAAGCGGGAGCTGCATGGGAAGGGGCTCAAGCGGACAGTCCAAGGGGAAGGCCAGGCCGACTATATCCGTGTGCGGCTCTACCGTGAAGACGCGCTCTATGTGCGCGGACGCGTATCTGTCGGCAACCAGCCTGGCATTGAGCGACTGCTTGCCCTTCCTCTTGTCATAGCTGAAATATGGATTGTATAGGTCAAGAAGTATTACGAAATTGGCGTCAGAACGGTGGCAGTTGTCTGAAATCTCCTCTGCGATTGTCACGTGCTGTGAAGGTTTTGCTGTCAGGGGGTGGATGACATATACCACCCTGCCCCTGACACTGTCATTGGTTATGACTTCCTCGCTCCCGTCTGCTGCCTGCCTGACCTCCATCTCTATCCTCTCAAACTTTCCTCTATAGTTAGTATCCAGGTGCCCGTAAACGAGGTCGCCTATGGGGGGACCATCCATCCCATCCAGCGCGGGATAAACCGGTACTGCAATGGCGTTCTTGAGCCTGTCCATGCGGTCATATTGTCAGAAGATTTTTTAAAGGGGTCTTTTGGGCATTCTGATAAATACAAGCAAGACAAATGATAATAATGATAATAGCCGGAGTGGACGAGGCCGGCCGCGGGGCTGTGATAGGCCCAATGGTGGTGGCAGGAGTCTCCATAGAAGAGGGAAAGGAGCAGGTGCTCAAGAAGATGGGCTGCAAGGATTCCAAGCTGCTCAGCCCGTCTAAAAGGGAAAAACTGGCGAAGGCGATAGAGAAGACGGCCAAGGACATCATGATACTCAAGGTAGGCCCCTGCAAGATTGACAACCAGAGGCGGCAGGGCATCAACCTGAACAGGATAGAGTCCATGAAGTTCGCGGAGATTCTGAGCTTCCTTGATCCCGGAAAGGCCTTCGTGGATTCGCCGGACGTGACGCCCAGCAGGCTCAAGGCGCACCTACAGAAGATGGTTGGTGATGACATGGAGCTGGTCGTTGAGCACAAGGCGGACTTCAATTACCCCGTGGTGGCGGCTGCCAGCATCGTGGCCAAGGTGGCCAGGGACGAGGAGATGAGGGAGCTCAGCAGGAAATACGGGGACATGGGTCCCGGATATTCCAGCAACGCCGTGACCATGAAGTGGATGCATGACTGGCTGGAGAAGAACGGCAAATACCCGGAAAGCGTGGTAAGGGAGACCTGGGAGACCACGAGAACGGTGAGCGCACAGTATTCCCAGAAGAAGCTGGGCAATTTCTTCAGGAAGATAGCCAGCAGGAAGGGATGATATCAGATATTTATTAGTTAATCCGATATTTTATACAACACAATATCTTTACGGGGGGCGAAGTTATGATAAAGAAGCTTGGGAACATAGTGATGATACAACTGTCTGACATGGATTCCAATATCTACGTTATCGGGGATACAGTCATTGATTCCGGCACGGGTTTCAACTTCACCAGGCTCCGCGACACGCTGAAGATTATGGGCAGGAAGCTGGAGGACTTCAGGCAGGTCATCAACACGCATGAGCATTTCGACCACATAGGCGGCAACGGATACTTCTTTGACGCTAAGATTGCTGCCCACCAGGAGGCAGCGCAGGTGATAGAGAGCGGCGACCGGGAGATGAGCCTCGTTGATTTCTTTGAGGGTAACCTAAAGCCCAGGGATGTCCACAGCAAACTGAACGACGGCGACATGATAAGCGCGGGCGGCATGGAGCTTGAGGTTATCCATACCCCCGGTCACACTCCGGGCTCTATATGCCTTTACGACAAAAAGACAGCAACGCTTTTTTCAGGCGATACAGTATTCGCTGACGGCGTCGGAAGGACGGACACACCGGGCGGCGACCCCGCAACCCTCCAGGCCTCGCTGGACAGGCTGTCAAAGCTTAAGATAGAGAGAATCCTTCCGGGACATGGCCAGATTGTGGAGAATGGCGGCAGTAAGATGATATCAGGTCTTGCAAAAGCCGGTATCAAGGCTGTTGACGATGAGGATGATGAGAGCCTGCTTGGAAAGCCGGTATAAAATCCACTGAAACAATAACCTGTTTAAATCACATTTATATTTGATATATAGATAACTATAATATGGGTGGGAAGATTTTTGCGGAAAACAAATCGCTGATATTCATAGCAACCTTCTCAGTAGCCATTCTCCTCTTCGGCATGGCCGGAGCCTACAACACCGTCCCCGGCGCAATCACTGCCCCAACAATGGGACACTCTGTTG
>CAZPUZ010000145.1:0-2345 GCA_964589875.1 uncultured archaeon | reverse complement strand
TGGGACTTGTTGACAGGGTCGAGTCGCTGGGCGTCTGTTACGTCATAACACAGCACGGGATACGGGCGATTAAAGGGAACGGATAGGTTATTTCTGAAAAGAACTCGTTCAATCCTGCCGTTGGAATAGGGCCGGTCAGATATCCTCAAATCTGCCGCTCCTTGTCCTTCTCCTTTGGCCGAAATCAGTGCCTCCAAGCTGCTCGTATGTGAACACCGGCCCGTCTTTACAAACCAGGTAACCGCTGCACTCACAGCTCCCACACAACCCCATCCCGCATTTCATGTACCTCTCAAGAGAAATCTGGATGTTTTCAGCGCTGGCTTCGGCTTCCGTGGCCGCTTCGGCAGCGGCGGCCATCATCCTCTCAGGCCCGCATACGTATATGCGTGTGCTGGGTTCAATGCCAAT
Organism: uncultured archaeon; assembly: GCA_964589875.1. Classification (GTDB taxonomy): domain Archaea; phylum Aenigmatarchaeota; class Aenigmatarchaeia; order QMZP01; family QMZP01; genus QMZP01. Next base: position 1,934 of record CAZPUZ010000145.1, on the reverse strand, counting down.
TTCGCCGATGCCGTCGGTTACCAGACCCTCCTTGCCGCTGCTGCCGTCGTCTGTGTATATATGGACATCATCAGCAAACTGCCTATACTCGTCTTCAAACAGCAGCCCGTCGCTGGTGGTGGCCCCCAGCAGGACATACATGGTCTTGTTATTCCTGCACTTGTCCTTCGCAGCCCTCAGCCTCTCGGCAAGCAGCCTGAGTGGGGCAGCGCCGCAACCGCCCGCGATTATGACATCATGATAGTCACCCGCCTCCCTGGACCCGATCCTGAAAGGCCTGCCGTATGGTCCCCTTACAAGAATTTCGTCCCCGGCTTCCATACTGAAAAGCCTCTCGGTAAAGCTAGTCCCCGGCTCGTCCTCTTCGCACACCTTCCTGACCGTTATCTGGTTTGGGCCCGAGAAGGAGATAGGGTTCTCGCTGACGCCGGGCAGCCAGAACATGCCGTACTGGCCCGGCTCCGGACTCAGCACGTTCCTGTCTCTTGATTCCAAGCTGAACGTTTTTGTATCCGCACACGAGTCCTCTATGCCGGCTATCCGGCATTCCGCGTACCTGTGCCTTTCTCTCCCCGACCTCATCGTTCCCACCCCGTCAGATCACCTGCATTCTCAAGCCCCATATCTCTCACAATGGTCCGCATTCTTACCGGGAGGTTCCTAAGCATGTAGTCATCCTCCAGACCGGTACCGATTGCAACAGCGCTGGCCCCCGCCATCATGTACTCGGCCACATCCTCGGCATCGCTTATGCCTCCCATGCCTATTATGGGTTTGTCTGAATACTCACGTATCGCCCTGACACAGCCAATGCCTATGGGTTTGACTCCGGGACCTGAGACCCCGCCCCTGCCGGCGGTCAGTACCGGACGGCCCGTATGGATGTCAATGACCATGCCGCCCGGAATTGTGTTTATGGCCGCATGAGCGTGGCATCCGCCATCTTTTGCCGCATGGACGACTTCCCTGAAAAGCCCGGGGTCAAATATGTAGGTCGCAGGCGTGTGCTTGACTATCAGCGGCTTCTCCGTGGCGTTACTTGCGGCAAAGGTATATTCCTCTGTCAGCTTGGGATCCTTGCCTATTGTCATTCCCGTCTGCTCGCCGGGCATTATGTTGGGGCACGAGTAATTCAGCTCAAAACCGCTTACATGGGGACAGGAGTCCAGGTATCCAACAATCGTATGCACCTCGTCCGGGTTGTTGCCGAACACCGAGACGAACAATGGGATTTCAATATCCGAGTCCTCAAGCTCCTCTGCAAGGTGCTTGTAACCGGCATTGGGAAGTCCCACAGCGTTTATCAAAGATGTCTGGGAACTGCGCGCGACTATAGGGGTCTCGTTGCCATGTCTCTCGGTTATGCCCACGCTCTTGGTCACGCCAGCGCCAAGAAGATGCTGGTATCTCTCAATTACCGGCAGGTTGGACAGGATGCCGGATGCGTTCATCCAGGGATATTGCATCCGGATGCCGCAGAAGTCAATACTGAGCTCGTATTCGCCCTGCATAATAACACAAAGAATTATTGTCGCAAAGAAATTTATAGCACTTATATTGATGCAATCGGTCAGAAATCCAGCTGCTCACCGGGTCTCTCAATGACTTCCATCTCGCCGTCGCGGTCCATGGCTATGCAGTTGCCGTCCCTGAAAGTGGCCACGGTCTTCCCAGTGAACGCCGTTCCCTCCCAGGGCGACCAGCCGCACTTTGACCTAATGCCATCCTTGCCCAGCGTCCACTCCCTGCGGGGGTCGTAAACGGCAAAGTCCGCCTTCTTGCCTTCCCTTATCTCCCCCCTGTCGACAAGGCCAAGAACCTGCGAAGGCCCGTATGAGCAGAGTCCGGCAATCCTCTCCGGGCCTACATTGCAATATCTCAGCAGATAGCCGACGCACCCGCTGTATGCGTCATATACCGGGATGCCGGGTATA
>CAZPUZ010000144.1:0-2370 GCA_964589875.1 uncultured archaeon | reverse complement strand
CTGGGCATCAATGATTATATGGGCTCTGTGTGGGGAGGATTTAAGCTTCCTAATGAGCTTTTTGATTACTTCCTGCCAAAGCCCCTGGACGGGGAAGGCCCGGAGACGCTGTACATCAGCTCAGACCTCAGCGAGATTCAGAAGGCAGCTTCCATTGATAATCCCAGGATGGTTCCCGTCCTGCTGGGCGCTGACGGACATCCTGACTACCAGTCAGCCGCGGACTTAAGGGAAGTCATCCCTTATATCAGATAGATGGGATGTGTGGGATTTTCGTGCGTCAATGTTTTATATCGGCTGTTGCAAAACTTTCTCATCGGTGCGAAACGACCTATGGCTGATGACAAACCCTTGCCCTCTGCAATAGAAAGCTCAAATGCAAATTCTTACATTGCCGGCGGCGAGGAGCATTCAATTTACAAGTGCCCTGTGAAATTCTGCAGCCTTGTAGGCGGTTTGTTCTGCTGCCTTGACGGCAATTACGTGGACGGGGATGAGACTGACCCGCAAAGCAACGAGCAGTATCATGAATTCCCTGCGAGGTCGTTCCCTGAAGATGGGGAACCGGTACCTTCGCCACAGAGCAAAGGGGGCTATGCACGCAGCAGGCCATCTTCTTCAGCGAACCGCACTCCAGGTTATGACAGCCACCGGCCTTTCTGGGACTGCAGGGGGATAAGGGAAACCTGGAGAGAAGACAGGACAAGGTGGCAGGGAGTGGCGGAGCATATTGATGATGAATGCAACAATTACGCCAGCGAGCTTTTGCACAGCACGGGTTGCTTTGATATCAGCGTTGCAGAAATCGCGTGCATCAATCCGTATCCTTCTTCTGACCGGGACGGATAGGTTTGGCGCTGTCCTGGTATCTCATCTCCTTCCGATCGCTGTTGGCCAACTCATAAACCGAAGACAGCTTGATGGCATTCTTCTTTATCATGTCCCTGCACACTTCCTCACACTGCTGGCAGAACAGGCACTTGCCGTAATCAATGCTCCATGTCTTGTTCTTGACGTCAACTGTTATGGCATTGGACGGGCAGTACTTTGCGCAGAGGCCGCAGTATATGCACTTGTCCGGTATGTGGACGACCTTGCCCCTGAAGTTGTAAGGGACCTGGGGCTTCTCTTGCGGGTACTTCTCCGTGAACGGCTTCCTTGCCAGGTTCCTAAGGGCCTCGCCTAAGAGCTTCATGATTAATCTTTCCAGCCACCCGCTTAAAAAGCAAATCTCCATGCTACCGTCAATCCCTTAAATCTCTTTGCGTGCAATAATAATGCAGGCATACAATGGCGGGTACCGGGCCATTTCATGCTTTCTACAAATCAAACAAGCGCAAGGCTTGCTGATACATAAGACCAGTATCATGCGAGCTACCCCAGTGAAACCGGGGGTTACATGGCGGGCATATGCTTAGGTTTATTTATGCACTGCACGAAAATGACTGGCCATAACATTATTTGAAAGGACGGGAGATGTTCAGCAATCCTCAGAAGGAGACCGACCTTCGGGGTCCTCATCCGCTTCTTTATGCAGCTCCTCATGACAGCCGGAGCTTTCTACGCGGTGTTCATGCTGGCGGCCTTCCTGACCGGCAACCCTGCCATATCCGCTTTCGTTGCAGTGCTCTGCGGTTACACCTGCAACAGAATCTTTGCTTTCATTAAGCGTGTGTGGCTGCGCATGATGATGACACTGCCTACGACAGGGGCATGGATAATTGTCTGTTTCCTGGCGGCTTTGACCTCGCTCTTCTGGCCGCTGGCCGTCAGTGCCTTTTGTATGTTACCCAAGCCATCCGGACCGGATACCGGATAGAAAGGGGGTGGTATGGATTTCTGGCTTATCGTGATTCTGGCATTTCTGTTAGTGTTCGCCGTGGCGGGCTACGTCAACTGGGCACTGGTCATTAATGTGTTTGCGGCGGCAATATCAATCGTATTCATTGTCTTCATCCTGTCGGCAATGTTCGTGTTGTCGTTGTTTGACAAATGCATTTACATAGGGGAGCGGTCGCTTCAGAAAAGCGTAACCGCCTGAAAGGAGAACCGAGATGAGAAAAAGAACAGTGAACGACAAGGTCATTGGCCGGGAGGTCAAGGCCGCTCTGGAGAGGACGGGCTCTGTCCAGGAAGGCCATTTCGTCCTCAAGAATGCTGAAAGGAACCAGGGACAGCCGACGGAACCGGGGGACGGTGACCATTCCAATGTCTATTTTGACAAGGACCGCATAACAAAGCATCCCGTCGAGCTGGACCGCCTTGCCATGCTGATAGCTGTCAGATTATTCAGTGACGGCTTGGACGCTGAAGTCATGGCATGTCCCGCCATCGCGGCCATCAAGCTGAAGGACGCCGTGGCCAGGCCTC
>CAZPUZ010000143.1:0-2412 GCA_964589875.1 uncultured archaeon | reverse complement strand
TAATCAACAAGAACAAGATAAAGCGGATGGTCATTGACTCCATATCAGTGTTTGAGATGTATGTCAAGGAGCCGTTCCTTATAAGGAAAGGGCTTTTCGGCGTCATTGAGAAGCTGAGGGAGAACGACATCGTCACCCTGATGACTTCGGAGATACCTATAGGCTCGGAGATGTATTCGAGGAGCGGCATCGTTGAGTTCATGGCTGACAGCATCGTGCGCCTCCAGTACATACAGGAGGCCAAGACCAAGAGGAGCCTGGTCATCAAGAAGATGAGGTTCTCCAAGCACGCAGAAGAGGTTCATCCCTTCACGATAACCAGGAAGGGGCTTGCTGTGAAATGAGATGGTTATCTTTGGTTGGAATGCCTGTGAATTAAAAGATTACCGTAAATTATTCTATAGGTCGCATTGTATGCAGATACAGTAGTCAAGACAAGCACATTTCATAATTAAAACATGCAATGGGTTTTTGGGCTATTTGGTTAGCCTTTTGCCAACCCGTCCGCAGTTCGGAAAGCAGGGAAATGATGTCTTGGACATTGATGCAAAACGCAAGACAATCTCATCCCTTAAGTTTAGGCCTCGCGCCGCAAGAACCCTTGCGGGCTTCAGCCCGCAGTTGAATTGCGGAACCAATTGCTGAAGCGCGAGGCATGCTTATTTCTGCTAACAGAACCAAAAATAACATGGCAGCGGAGCTTCGGCCCATGCAACAAAAAGACCCATTTAGTTGTAGGTCAGCATCTCATTTATGCAATAGATGCTGAGATGTCTCGTGTCGCAGATGTATGGACGAGACACGATTTCGCTGCCTTAAAAACTTAAGTGAGTTTCTATGAAATTCGAGTTGATTAGAGGCAGCCACAGCTTCGGCGAAGCCAACTACCACATGCAGTTCACGCCCGCCTACCGGCAAGACGTGTTCAGTGATGAGCTGACCAAGCTTCTGGTCCGCGATTACATCATCGCGGCATCGCAGAAGCACGGCATAACAATTGCAGCCATAGGGTTCGGGCCTGACCACTGCCACGTTTTCACCGAGGCATGCAAGAACCACAGCCCTGCGCAGGTCGCAAAGCTGCTGAAGGGCTTCAGCAGCCGCATGATGCGCAAGCACCATCGCGGCCTGTTCAGAGGCAAGCTCTATGGGAAGAAGTTCTGGTCAGGCGGGTACTTCTACAGGACGGTTGGCGCCGTCAATGCAGGAACGGTACGCCTCTACGTTGAGCAGGCGCAACAGAAACACTGGAAGCAGGGTGGAGTGCAGCGAAAGCTGATAGAGTTCGGGGCTAACTTAGCCCTGAACCCCCGCCACTTTAGTGGCGGTTTAGTGTTTTCTCTATGGCCCCTCGAGGCAATCATATTGAAAGGAGGGCGTAATGGACGCTTTATATGCATGGTTGACTGTATTTGTTGCGATTGGTTGTGTCATGGTTTATTTCTTTGGGTTGTTCGTCTATCCCGGTCTGCTTGAGCTGGTCCTCTCTGTCAGACTGCATAAGTACCGCCTTCTGGCGCTGCTGTTTTTTTGTTTGTCCCTGGGTCCCGTGTATTATATCGGGATTTCCTCTCTGGTAACCCGGGTTGAGTACAGTATGAAGCTGAGGATGATTATACTGGCCTCTTGGTTTTGTGTTTCTGCAATGTCGCTTTGTCTTCCCAACCCAAGGCTGCAGAAGAAGAGGCAAAGCCCAGAGTACATGGAATTGAAGGCTGGGGGTCTTCGCCTCAGCAGGCAGGAATGGGAAGAGCTACATAAACCGGGAACTGTATACATTATATCTTCCAGGCTGCTGATGGCAGGCTTCTTTGCCTCGTTTGCCATCTCATCGCCTGAGATATGGGATTTCATTCATATACTGGGCGGAAGATGACCCGGAAAACCAGAGACTCTGCTAATAGTGTTCATAACAGACGGTAAGAAGCGGCAGGCGCCAAAGGCCTGCTGCTGTTTACTTGTAAACTTAAAGGTATACAATACTCAAAGCTCAGACATGATTATAACCACTTGACATCCACTTCGTCTGTCCTCTGCCTGGGAAGGATTTCTTTTCCGGTCTTCATGCCGGCTTTGTGCATGAGAACCCCCAGCCAGGCTATCATCGCCCCGTTGTCTCCGCTGAGGCCGCGTGGAACGACTGCGTAATCGGCGCCCCGCTCCCTGCACATTATTTTTATTATCTCCTGCAGCCGCTGGTTGGCTGCGACACCGCCGGTCAGCAGGACCCCGTTCTTGCCTGTATGGGCCAGCGCCCTCTCGGTTACTTCAGCCAGCATGGCGAAGAAAGTCTCCTGGACGGAGAATGCCGTGTCCTCGAGCTTTGCTCCCTGCTTGAGCTTGTTAAGGGCTGACGTGATTATGCCTGAGAAGGAAAGATCCATTCCTTTCACCACGTAAGGCAGCTCAATA
>CAZPUZ010000142.1:0-2413 GCA_964589875.1 uncultured archaeon | reverse complement strand
AGCTTCCACTCCGAGCACGTCATATATCTCAAATATGTTGTTGGATGTCGTCCTTGTAGCATCAACACCGTCAACAGCGAAAACCTTCTTGAGGTTTGAGCCCAGCGTGCTTATCACCCACTCGTCATTCTCCCTGGTGATCACGACCTGTGTTATGCCTTTGATGCCCTTGACGTGAGTCTCAAGAAGCGTGTACTTCAGCTTTCTCAGGTCAGCAACGTCCGTCTTCTTTGACTTCAGCATCAGAGTGTCACCATCAAGTGTTGTGGTCGCGTTCTTTATCTTTATCTTCTTTACCAACTTGGCCGGGTCTATCTCCAGGTTCTCAAGCTTCTGCATGTCCAGCCTGCATTTTATCCATAGGTCTGTCAGGTCAAGCACGGTTGATATCACGAGGTCCTTCACGCGGACTTCCTTTATCTTCTCCGCTATCTTCTTGACCTGGTCGGGAAGGAATCCCGGCTTCAGGTAGACCGTCATGGTTGGCGTCTTGGGTTCCTTCCTGGCGTCAAAAATCTCAAGCATCCTGGGAAGGCCGAGCGTGACCTGGATTCCCGCGGTTCCCGCGAAGTGGTAGGTCCTCATGGTCATCTGCGTGGCGGGCTCTGACAAAGACTGCGCGCAGACCACGCCGATTGCCTCCTCCGGGTCATATGTTATCCTGTTGTATAATGATTCAATCCTAGCCAGAAGGTCTGCCTGCTTGTCCTTGGGTATCTTCTCCTGCTCAAAGTAAACCTTCATCTCATCGTCTATCATTGGCGGGAGCTTCATCTCAATCCCTCCTTCCAGTTGAGGTTGCCCCAGTCAGACTTTGACGGGTCTATACCGTCCTCGCCCGCAAGGAACTGGACTATCTTGCCGTTGGACGTCCTTACCGAAAGGTCCTCGTGGACGCTGAGGTCCTGCAGCGCGTTGACCAGCCTTCTCTGCATGTAGCCGGACTTCCTGGTCCTTAGCGACTTGTCCATGAGGCCTTCCCTTCCGTTCATTATGTTCCAGAACAACTCAAAGGGGGTGAGACCCTGCTTGAAGCCGTTCTTGACGAAACCATGGGCGCCCGGCGACAGGTCCCTGGGCTTGATATGAGGCAGGGTCCTGGTCATGTATCCCCTGCTTATCCTCTTGCCGAGGATGGTCTCCTGGCCGACCACGGCCGCCATCTGGCTGGTGTTGATTATGCTGCCCTTGGAGCCTGACACGAACATGTTCACGATGTCACTGTCCTTGATATTGTCCTCTATTATGTCGCTGACCCTGCTGACACCGGAAGCCAGTGCGTTGAGTATCTGGGCTTCCAGGGACTGCTTGGCCGTCATTCCGGGAAGCACCTTGATCGTCCTTTCCTTGAATTTCTTTATGAGCTCATGGGATTCGTTCTCCGCCTTCTCAATCTCCATGTCAACGCTCTTGCGGACTTCCGGGGATATGTCAACGTCGGAAATCCCGAGAGAGAATCCTCTCTTCATCAGGTACGCCACCCCAAGCCTGCCTCCGTTGTCAATGAATTCCCTGAGCTCTCTGTTGGTAAGTATCTTGCTCAGCTTGTTGATTATCCTCCCACTCTCGGCGCCCACGCTCTTCTTGTCAATTACGCCCTTCTCAAGCTTGCCGTTCTTTATGGAGAGCCATGCACCATAAGGGCAGTCCTCTTTCCTGCATGGCGTGCAGTTCCTGCACCCATTGGTCTTGAACTCTATGTTCAGCCTGTCAGGCAGCAACAGAGAGAAGACGTCCTTTCCTGTAAGCTCCTCCTTGTCAGGGATGTCCACGTCTATGCCGGCATTGGCCAGCAGCTGCGCGGCCTCCGCTCTTGTGAACCTGACGCTGTCATTGGTCAGCAGATATATGCCTGATATTTGGTCAAGGTCAAGGCCTATTATGGGTCCTCCGAACTTGGGCGAGATTATATTGTTCTCAACATCCATCAGGTATCCCGCTTCTGTCCTGGCCTCCTCATTCTGGGGCACATGGAGGTTCATCTCATCGCCATCAAAGTCCGCATTGTAGGGGGGGCAGACGCTTGGGTTGAGCCTGAACGTCCTGTAGGGCATGACCCTCACACGATGGGCCATCATTGATATCCTGTGAAGGGACGGCTGGCGGTTGAATATGACTACATCCCCATCTTCAAGCTGCCTGTCCACTACCCAATCCTTGGCCACGTTCTGGATGAGCTCCGCCTTGTTCTCCTTGGTAACCTTGATGCGCCTGCCGTCAGGCCTTATAACATAGTTTATCTTGTCCTCCTTGAACAGGTTCTTGATATATGAAGCATTCCTGCTGGTCATGTATACCGGCACTGTCAGCTCCCTGGCGACTTGTTCGGGTACGCCTATCTCGTTTATTGATATCCTGGCATCAGGGGATATGACTGTCCTCGCGGAGAAGTTCACCCTCTTCCCGAGAAGGT
>CAZPUZ010000141.1:0-2429 GCA_964589875.1 uncultured archaeon | reverse complement strand
CTCGAGTTGAAGGCGTTGCCCGGCTTTTCGTAGGCGAGCACGACGCTTCCCTGGGAATCGACCTGGTTGGTCGTCCCGTAAGTGCTCCAGTTACCGTCGAACGCGTTGCTGCATGGATGGCTCGCGTTCCAGTCGTCGAAGCATTCGGACGCAGAGGCATTCTCCTGGTATTGCCACTTATGCCCGGCGTACTGCATCAGGGATACGTTTGCAGCGCCGTTCAGGCTGTAGCCGGCCCATGAAGGCGTTTCGTTCACCGAGACATTCAAATCAAGAGTCTGGTTGTCATGGGTCGCATTGGCCGGCCATAGGATACGCACGAAAGGCTTGACCGTGTCCCGTGTCCAGTATCGCACCGAGATGCTCTCGTTCCCCAGGGAATCGTTGGCGAAGACAGAGACGTTGTGGCTGCCATCTGAGAGGCCTCCCAAAGACCCGCTCCAATGATTTCCGATAATCGAGCAGTTAGTCACATTCGTGGAACCGTCAACCGAATACTTGGAGCAGTTAACCTCTGAAAACGTGAAGTTGAACGCGTCGCTGTTGGTGGAGCCGTTGATGGGACTGGTTATGGTTATCACTGGCGGCGCCCCCTGTGCGAGGGCCCACCCGAACGCAAGAACCGCTATCAGGCCGGCCGCAATGAGCAGCAGGCCTTCCACCCTTGCCGAGCTTTTCATGCCAATTAAAGCGGAACGCGGCTCTATACCGTCAGGTATGCCCGTTTCCGCTCCTCCCCATTAACTATTAGGGGATATCGCTTATATTCGGTGGAGAGAAGAAAAGAAGTAGCCCCGCCAGGAATCACTGGCACAGATGAGCTTCGCTCATCAAAGCACAAATTGAAGTGCTGTTGTGCCTTTCGAACCTGGGTCACCCGGTGTCTCGGGCCCCTTCCGTTTTTCGTTGAGCCTTTTTCAAGCTCGTGCCGAAAAGGGCCACCAGAGCCGAGTATCCTTGACCATCTCCCCAACCTTCCGTTTTTCCGTGCTCTTCATCTCTTCCCATTCAACTGGGATGAAGAGATGTCTCGCGTCTCTCACGAGACACGAACGCTTTTTCATTGTTACCAGCGTGTCACAATGAATCGGAAAGGATGCCTAGACTACGGGGCTGTGTTATTGCTTCAATAGTCCTATGCAACTTGTAGACTTATATATCATTATGCTTTAATATCTATCATGTCCCCGTCATTCATGACGACTACGATGAAGACCAAGTACATGAAGACAGCGTAAGCTGTGCTCATTGGTCTTGCCGGGGATGAACGATTTCTTGCTGCACGTTAAGCGTGGCTTACAGAAGACATCCTGTCCAGGGCTTGTTCTCTTCCGGCATGCGGGGATTTGAAGAGCAAAGGAGGATGGTAGTGTGACAGAATATACCAACGATTTGCCGGCCTGGCCGGGCTGCATAGTCAGCCAGCCATGGTATAACGGCGAGGCTGTATATGCATGTATCTTTGAGGGCACTGAAAACTGTCCCGGAGACCCGAGGTGCAGCCTCTACAGGAACAGGGCCATGGAAGAACTGGCCGAAGCCGCATCTGATGCCCCAGATGGCCTGCAAAGAGTAATTTAAATCATGGCCGTTCAATATTTAGGTAAAGCATATCCATGTCATAGGAAGTGAAACCATGAAGATGATACTTCTGCACACGGACTTTGTTGAATGGCAGCCCAAGAAGAAGGCCATAAAGGCAGCCGAGGAAGCCAGCAAGGACAAGGTAAGGTCGGAGGAAGCGCTGGTCGTCCTGTCAGCTGTTGAGAAGAAGGACCAGGCCAACCCGAAGAAGGTCGCGGAGAACGCGGCCAACGAGATATCGTGCGTATTTGCCGATGTGAAAGCTGAGAATGTCGTGCTCTATCCCTATGCCCATCTTTCCTCTGAGTTGTCCAAGCCCGACACTGCCCTGACAGTACTAAAGGAGACCGAGAAGCTGCTGAAGGCCAGGAAGATAAAGGTCCAGAGGGCGCCTTTCGGCTGGTACAAGGCGTTTGACATAAAGTGCAAGGGTCACCCCCTTTCCGAACTAAGCCGCGATATCTCAGTGGACAGCAAGACCAAGGAATGCAAGGTTGAGAACATAGCCGTGGAGAAGGAGAAGCAGCTGAAATCCGAATGGTACATACTTGAGCCCAGCGGGAGGTCGCACAAGGTGTCCATCAAGAACGGCAAGGTGACAGGTTTCAACTTCGCCAGGCATCCCAAGCTGGAGGTGCTGGCCAGGTATGAGATGGCCAAGAGCCGGGCAGTTGACAAGGAACCCCCTCACATAGCGCTCATGCGGAAGATGGAGCTGGTTGATTATGAGCCGGGCAGCGACCCCGGCAACTTCAGGTACATGCCCAAGGGCAAGCTCATCAAGTCGCTGATTGAGGACTGGGTCAACCAGAAGACCCAGGAATACGGGGCCATGGAGGTTGAGA
>CAZPUZ010000140.1:0-2442 GCA_964589875.1 uncultured archaeon | reverse complement strand
GAAGGGTCAGATCATAATGGAAGACTTGCTTGTGAACTCGCTTAGGATGAGGCCTGACAGGGTGCTGGTCGGAGAGGTCAGGAGAAAAAGGGAAGCAGAGACCTTGTTCGAGGCCATCCATACAGGACATTCATGCTATGCGACCTTCCACGCGAATGACGGGGACGAGACTGTCCGAAGGCTTACAAACCCGCCTATAGATGTCCCTCCTATCATGCTGCCTGCAATTTCGATGATCATAATGCAGTTCAGGAACAGGAGGACAGGTCGCAGAAGGACATTCCAGATAGCAGAGATACTTCCAGATTCAAATATCAATGTGCTTATGCAATATGATGCGAAAAAAGACAAACTGATCCAGGTCAGCAAGTCAAAAGCACTCATGGACACGCTCAGGCTTTTCACAGGATTTTCATCATCAGAGATTACAAAAGACCTTAAGGAGAAAGAAAAGATACTCAATTACCTGGTAAAACTCAATATTGATACCCTTAACGGTGTGGGAAGGGTCATGGCAGAATATTACACTGACAAGGAAAACCTGATGAAACACGTGGCAAAGAACAAAAAACTGGGGTGATTTAAATAAATTTTTTTAAGATTCTTGCCTCTCATTTTTCAGATTTGGCTCTGAAATTAAGGCAGGCGAATATGTACGAGTATTCACCTGAGCAATTTATCAAGAGGACATTCGTCTCTTCTCTGTATACTGCCTTTGGTCTGGACTTCATACTCTTCATGCTCCTTGCAAACTTCATGGACACGACAAGGCTAATTGTGATCTTGATACTGTCTTTGCCTATCCTATGGTTCATTTTGTTCTTCTATTTTTTCAACATCGTTACAGTAAAGATAAGTAAGCTGGACAGGGAGATAAACAAAGAGATAATCTTTGCAGGAAGGTTCCTCATTGTGGAGCTGGAGTCTGGAGTGCCCCTTTATAATGCGTTGGAGAACCTTGCCAGGAGCTATAAAGTGGTTGGCGCATACTTTAGGGAGATCATCGAGAAGGTCAAGGTGGGAACTTCCTTGGAGGAGGCTATCAACGAGGCAGTGGAGCTTGTACCTGCAGCAAGCTTAAGAAAGATACTCTGGCAAATATCAAACTCACTCAAGACAGGATCAGATGTCACAAAACCCTTGAAAAATGTGATCGAGACCCTGATTCGGGAGCAGCAGATACTTGTGCAGGAGTACGGAAGAAAACTCAATCCTCTGGCGATGTTCTACATGCTGATTGCCATCATAATTCCCAGTCTGGGCATAACTCTTGCTACTATAATCTCAATATTCATAGGTCTTCAGCTAAACCTCACCATACTTCTTTCAGTCGTGGGCCTTCTGGGGTTTGTACAATTCATGTTCATCTCCATAATCAGTTCAGCAAGACCTCCTGTTGATTTTTAACATGAAAGCGAAAAAACAAGAGACAAAGCAAGACTCTGAGAAGAAAAAAGAGGCCTTAGAGAAGAAAGAAAACCTGGCCAAAAGAAAAGAGGCTGCAGAAAAAAGAAAAGAGGCCACGGTCAGGAGACTGGCCGAGATCCAAAGGAGAGTGTATTCCATAATCCAGAACAGGATGCACATCCCTCATCTGCATGAGCATATGGAGAAGGCGGGACTCGATATCGAAGAAGAGAGGATATCACATACAATAATGAATGTGGCCCTATTCATAAATTTCATGCTTTCATTCTATATCATATATAATTTCTTCATACTCAAGCCGGACCTTGCGAGGACCACCGCAATTTTTTTCGGTGTGTGGTCCCTAATATTAATACTTGCGATGTTTGTGTTCTGGCTGATGTTCTACCTCTTTGTTGACTTCAGGGTAAGGCTTAGGGCAGTGAAGCTTGCAAAGCAGAGGAAGATAAGCCGTGCAGAAGCGTATAAGATTGAGCTTAACAGGGAAGAGCGGACAAGCAAGCTTATTGATACCATAGAGCACATCGGCCTGAACCTGAACGTAGGTACAATTGTGATGCTGCTCCTGAGGTTCGCAATAATCGTGAACCTTGCTCTTAATGCATATCTGTTCCACCAGTTCTCCCATGTTAGCGTAGGCATACTTTATACTCTGATCGTGACAACAGCCCTCTGGGTACTGGGCTTTATCTTAAGCCTTCTCCTTTTGTGGGCGCTGTTCTTCATATGGCTGGACCTCCGGACCTACAGGAGGAAAAAAGAGATTGAGGAAGTGATTCCTGATTTCCTGCAGCTGACTGCTGCAAATATCAGCGCAGGCATGACTATTGACAGGGCATTGTGGTTTGCGGTCAGGCCAAGGTTCGGTGTGCTCGCAAAAGAGATAGAGGACATAGCTAAATCCACTATTGTAGGAGAGAACCTTAATGAAGCACTTCTTAGGTTTGCGGATAAGTATGATTCAGAACTTTTGAAGAGGTCCATAAATCTTTTGATAGAGGGGATGGAGTCAGG
>CAZPUZ010000139.1:0-2444 GCA_964589875.1 uncultured archaeon | reverse complement strand
GGCACTGCCGTGTTCGCGCGGGTTACACCGGAACAGAAACTACGTCTGGTCGAAGCCTTACAGGCCCATGGAGAAGTGGTGGCGATGACCGGCGACGGGGTCAATGACGCCCCGGCGCTCAAGGGAGCGGACATAGGCATAGCCATGGGCATCAACGGCACCGATGTCGCCAAGGAGGCCAGTGATATGGTGCTGAGGGACGATGACTTCTCCAGCATCGTGCGCGCTGTGCGTGGCGGCAGGGCCATCTATGACAATATCAAGAAGTTCATCCAGTATCTGCTGTCCTCCAATGTCGGCGAAGTGCTCATAGTGTTCATAGCCATGACTCTGGGACTTGGCTACATGGCACCTTCCGAGACGGGAGGACTGGTATTCATACCGGTGTTCGGTGCCATACAGCTGCTCTGGATAAACATACTCACTGACATGTTCCCCGCTCTCGCCCTGGGCGTTGACCCGCCATCCCCTGATATCATGAGAAGGAAGCCGCGCAACCCCAAGGAGAAGATACTCAACAGGTCCACCCTTTTCGACATCATAATAGTCGGTGTCATCATAGCGGCATGCACGCTGTTCCTGTTCTGGCTGAACCTGCCGCAGGGAGGCATTGTGGCGGCAACTGTGGCTCTCACCACGCTGGTGGTATTTGAGCTGGTAAGGGCCCAGCTGGTTCGCTGGAAGTACAAGGTAAGCATGCTTTCCAACAAGAAGCTCCTTCTGGCCATGGGCGCCTCCCTTGCCCTCCAGCTGATGATAGTGTACGTGCCCATATTCCAGCCTGTATTCAATACGGTCCCGCTGGGATGGCAGGAATGGATGGAGATACTCAGCCTGACAGCTGTCCTGATGCTCGTGGTATGGTGCAGAGAGAAGTTCAGGAAGGATATATACTAGACAAACCAAAAAACATAAACTATGTCCATTACCGTGCCCACTGAGAGCTTCAAGCGGGAAAATTTCTCGCATCTTGGATTCATCCTCGCCAGCATTGGGTCCGCGGTGGGTCTCGGCAACATATGGCGTTTCCCGTACATGGCAGGCAGCCACGGCGGAGGAGCATTTCTTATACCATATTTCATAGGGGTTGTCCTCTTCGGCATTCCCCTTATGCTGCTGGAGCTGGATGCCGGCAGGAAGTTCAAGGGCTCTATAATAACAACCCTGAAGCAGATAAACCCCAGGGTGAAATGGGTCGGCGTCATAGCAATGGTGATATCGCTTGGCACGCTGAGCTATTACATGGTGATAACGGGCTGGTCGCTCGCGTACTTCCTGTATTCATTCGCCGGATACCCGTCGTTCACAGCATTCACCGGGAGTTTGCAGCCCCTGATATTCTTCATGGTCTCTGTGCTTGTGATAGGCTTCATAGCGTCGGCCGGTGTGAAGAAGGGTATTGAGACCACGTGCAAGTACCTCATGCCCTTCTTCATATTACTGCTCGCGGGGCTTGCACTGTACGCAGTCATGCTCCCCGGATGGTCGGAAGGCATCCTCTTCTATCTGTCGCCGGATTTCAGCCGGCTGCTGAACATAGATGTCTGGCTGATGGGCCTCTCCCAGGCATTCTTCTCCATCTCAGTTGGTTCCGGCATACTGCTGACGTACGGCAGCCATCTAGGGGAGACAGACCCCATCACCAAGCCCGCTGTGATAATATCAGGGGCCGATACGCTCATAGCCGTGCTGGCGGGATTCCTCATCTTCCCTGTCGTGTTCTCCATGGGGCTGAACCCGGCCGCCGGGGCGGAGCTCAGTTTCGTGTCGCTTCCCATGGCATTCGGCTCAATGGCCTTCGGGAACATTATCGGCCTGCTGTTCTTCCTCCTGCTGTTCATAGCCGCCATCACTTCAGCGGTCTCGATGTTTGAGGTAAGCGCCTCCGTGATGGAGGATGAGCTGGGATGGACCAGAAAGAGGGCGGTCAAGCTGCTGTCCATGGTCATAGTCATTGCCGGACTTCCCTCCGCCCTTTCCTATGTGGGCCCGGGAATAACTGCTATGGGATTGCCCTTCATTGACCTGATGGATGCGCTGATGGGGCAGGCGCTGCTCCTATCCTCTGCGATACTTTCAATATCCATCATATGGTTCTACAACCCTGAGGTATTGTCGGTCCCTGTAGGGTGGCTGGTGAGGCTCAAGATACCCCAGGCCGTCCGGCTGCTCCTCAAATACGTGATACCTTTCGTCCTGATAGCGATGCTCCTGTACGGCTTCATCTCCTGAATACGCGGGCACCTTCGGACCAGCAAAGCGTCTTTTCATTAGGCAAAAACCGAACCAAATGGGCATGTTTATAAGCCGTCCGGCCAATGAGATAACATGTCAACGCAAACCATACTGGCCGTATTGCTTGTCGCAGCGGTGGTTGTCGCCTTCGGCCTTGGAGTGGCCGTCACGGAGCAGAGAACAATGATAAAGGGCGGATACACCGGCAC
>CAZPUZ010000138.1:0-2444 GCA_964589875.1 uncultured archaeon | reverse complement strand
AGGATTTCTTCCTGGGCTTCCATACGATGAACGTCCTGTTTGCGGAAGAGCTTGGTCTCGTGATTGAGGTGGAAAACCCTGGAGCGAAAGGTGTCCTTGAAGTCCTGAAGAAGCACGGACTAGAGGTGGGAACTCATGTTTTTGAACTTGGGACGACCATCAGAGAGGGCTATATATTCGTGCATCATGGTGAGCATATGGCTCTCTCGGCAGATATGCGGTATCTCAGGGACGTGTGGCAGGAGACATCATTCAGGCTTGACGCCCTCCAGGCCAACCCCGATTGCGTGGAACGGGAGAGGCGTGAGGCCTATGCAAGGCCGGGAATGAAGTTTTCATTGTTACGGGGATTCAGACCATCCCCGACGCCTGGCAACCTGATGGAATCAAGTGAAAAGCCCAGGGTAGCTATCCTGCGTGAGGAAGGCACCAACGGTGCCCGTGAGATGGCCGGGGCTTTCCACTCAGCGGGGTTTGAGGTTGTTGACGTGCACATGACCGACCTTGCGGAAGGCAGGATAAGCCTTTCTGGCTTCCGCGGCATGGCCTTCTGCGGGGGTTTCAGCTTTGCGGACGTGATGGGTGCCGGCAAGGGATGGGCAGCTGTCGCCAAGTACAATGAAAGTATAAGCGCAGAGTTCGCGGCTTTCAGGAGCAGGCCGGATACCTTCTCTCTAGGCGTGTGCAACGGCTGCCAGGTGATGGCCCTTCTTGGCTGGGTGCCTTGGACAGACGTTGATACCACGGAACAACCCATGTTCGTTGGAAACGAATCCGGCATATTTGAGTCCCGGTTCGTCTCGGTCAAGATACTTGAAAGCCCCTCAATATTCCTGAGGGGCATGGAAGGGTCTGTCCTAGGTGTCTGGGTTGCCCACGCAGAAGGGAGGTGCATGTGGCCCAATGAAGACCTGATGCAACGGGCCCTTGATTCCAACCTCGCTCCTGTGAGGTTCGTTGACGACCGTGCGAGGGTCACGAACCAATACCCGTTCAACCCCAACGGCTCTGAACAGGGGATTACCGGCATATGCTCGCCTGACGGCCGTCATCTGGCCATGATGCCCCATCCGGAGCGTCTGTTCCTGAAATGGCAGTGGCCCTGGATGCCCGCCGAATGGGAAGGGCTGGAGGTGTCTCCGTGGCTCCGCCTGTTCCAGAACGCCAGGAAATGGTGTGACAATATAACTGAAACCGATGTCAGGAGTTGAATTCTTAAACCGGGAGCCAGACAAACCCCGGTTTATGTATTGTCAACTAATAGGGATATATAAATAACTTCACGCCAAGTTCACATACTATATAATAAGCCGCGTGAAGTTCCTATGAAAGCCTGAAAACCTTCAAATCGCTGTACTGCGGGCCTTCACGCGACAGAATGGAATTCTTCAGCACAATCTCGTTTACCGCCATTGAGCCCATCTTCACGTCCTTCAAATCATTTATCTTGTTCAGCAGTGGTTCACGGTTCCTTGCAGACCTGACCCTGCCAAGCGTGAGATGCGGGGATGGCTTCCTGTTCTCTTTCCTGATGTGCTCAAGCGAAGAATTCACGGCCTTGCACAACTTCACGAGCTCTTCGCGCCCCTCATTCACGCCAATCCAGACGGTTTTCATGTAGTTGGGGTTTCCAAAGAAACCGATGCCATGGAGTGCAATGCTGAACGGTTCTATCCCATCAAGGGCCCCGGTAACCGATTCCCTGATTTCCTTCACGCGCTGCTCATTGACTTCACCGAGGAACTTCACGGTGAAATGGAGGTTCTCCGGCTTCGTGAACTTCACGTCAGCACCGGTTTGTTTCAGCTCATTGATAATGACTGAAGCCCTGCTTCTTATCTCCTGGTTGATATCTAAAGCGATGAAAAGCCTCATGCTTCATATATTATCAAATAGTCAATAAATATTCATGGCAGATTCACACCAACTTCACGTCTTTTGGGAAAGTTCTGACAACTTCACGTGACCTAAAGTAATTTAAATATACATTTCAAAATTTGAAGTGAGTTTTGTGAACGTGTGTGAACTTGGGGTGAAATACCGATGAACATCTTCCAGCCTTTCGGGTGGGACGGGAATCCGTTTACCTTCAACATAATGCCCGAGCTTTTCGTCGGATACAACTCAGAGGTTGACAACATACTTCACAGCGTGAACATGGGAAACAAGTTCTCCCTTCTGCTGGGACCGACAGGGTCGGGAAAGACCACGATGCTGATGATGCTGATGACCAAGTTCCAGAATTATGACAACATCATATACATACCCAAGCCACCCAAAGAGGCGTCGGAATGGGTTGATGTATTCAGGAAATACACCAAACCCGGTTTCCTCAAGTCCATATTCTCAAGGGGCAACGGTACCACGCTTTACACGCTAAGCCAGAAGCTCAACAGCAAGCTGAACGGCAGCAAGTGCATACTGTTCGTTGACGAGGCACATGA
>CAZPUZ010000137.1:0-2463 GCA_964589875.1 uncultured archaeon | reverse complement strand
ACCTTGCGGTGCACAGGACCGCTAAAGCAGAGGCCGTCTGGAAAAAGGAAGACATAGGCGAGGATACTGCGGACGCTGTCATTGAGGCCTATGCGCTTGCCGCTGCTGACCGGTTCCGGTGCGCAACCCATAACAAAGGCGTGATGAACGGCGTTGATGCCGTGGTGATAGCCACGGGCAACGATTTCAGGGCTGTTGAAGCCGGTGCGCATGCATATGCTGCGCGCAACGGCGGATACGAGCCCCTGACCAAGTACTGGAAGGACGGCGAAGGCAGCCTGCACGGCGAGATTGAGTTCCCTGTCGCTGTTGGTATAGTGGGCGGCGCGACCCGCTCCCACCCCATTGCTCAGATAGCGAGGAAGATTCTCAGGCTTCATAGTGCCAGGGAGCTTGGCGAGGTCATGGCAGCTGTCGGCCTTGCGCAGAACTTCGCCGCTTTGCGTGCACTGGGCACCGAGGGTATACAGAAAGGCCACATGCGCCTGCATGCCAGGAACGTGGCCATCGCGGCCGGCGCCAAAGGTGACCAGATAGACGCTGTGGCCGCGAAGATGGCTGAGCAGAAGTCCATAAACAGTGAGGCTGCAAAGAAGATACTAGAAGAGCTGTCCCAGTGAGAGGCTTTTTATCTCTTTCTTCCAAGAGGTTCCCATGGATGATATCCCAACGGAGGTCAGGGCAGACCAGCTCGTGAAAGGTCTCGTTGCAAGGGACCGTGAACATGCTCTTGAGATTATCGCTGAGATGGATGCTGCTGAGCAAAATGCGGACATGCTGATCTTCTATGACAACCCTGAAATGGGCAGACTCGCCTTCCCTGACATGATTGACGAGAGAACATACGGGCAACGACGGTAAGGAAGGCCTCCGTACCATGCGGGTGTGCTGACAAAGCCAAGAAGATAGTCTCCGTGAACAACGGCGTCTGTCTTGGAAGGCTGCTTGAGCACTGCTCAGAGGGCAAGCGGGACGCGAGGATGGTCGCTCTCATCCGGGACAAACGATATGAGGGCCGGGACGGCGTGTTCATAACGCCCTATGACCCGGAAGAAGTGTACCGGGCAGGCTCAACTCCCCCTTTGAGGAAAGGCACGGCCTTTATCCGGTATTCTTTAGTCCCGATAACGGGGATTACATACTTGGCATGTTCAATGGGTGGAATGAGCATCCAATATGCATGGACAACTCTTTGGTTCTCTATATCCCCAAGGAAAAGGCTGTCATGGTGTGAGAGGCTATCCTTCCTATGGTTGTTTTAAAAATAATGCAGCAATAAGGTACATAAACGGAAAATATTCATGCTCCACAAATCATCAAAGACCAGTTCTGGTGCCTCGCATATGTTTATGCGCGGCTGCTGGCATTAGCAAGGTTCTGTCACAGGATGCCGTTCAGAAGCGACAAAAGACGCCTGAACACAACCTGAGACGCGATTTTCTTATCCGTGAGGATGGGCTGGCAAACCAATTACAGTGAAAGGGAGCGAGATGGGTATATTGATAGTGGCACTCAAGATTCTTCTGGTCGTTGTGGTGATAGTGGTTGTTGCTGTCGTGCTGATGTTGTTCCAGCTTCTTTTTGTTTCGTCGCTGACTCAAGACATGTCTGAAGAGGAGCAGAAGAAAGCCATCAGCCGGCTTCAGTGGCCATTTGACGATGACATGAGCAATACTATATGAAAGGAGGCGCGCGAAGTCAGGATTTCCTGAGGAGGACCCCTGTGAGAGATGGCAGGCTGGATGAAAAGGCGTTCAGAAACAGGAACCGAAACACAGTGGAGATACAGAAATGGAAAAACGCCAATCACCCGGAAAACCGGTAAATAGTCTGTCAGGAAGCAAGGTCCTGGCAATCACGGACACCGGTGCCTTCCCGTTCACGGAACTGAGAAGGCAGGGCGTCGGTGTCTTCGGTGCCCGTCACAACTTTGAGGCGGGCATGATAGCAGCCACGCACGACCCCTTTGTCATTTTCGTTGATGTGGGGTGCTCGGAGGATTCCCACATACACGCCGGCCCTGTATGCAGGCATGCTGGACAGGCGAAGGTCGTAGCCGTGGGGGCCAATCCGGTGGAGGAGCCGCCAGAAGGCATATTTGCTCATATAGACAACGCTGACCTGGGCAGCGTGAGTGCATTGCTCGCTGGCTTGTGTGCCATGACCAGCAATACGTGACGGTTTCGGTTGAGGGTGAGAGAAGAAGCAAGCATAAGTGCGCTTTAACGGGGCATGAAAAACACTCCCGGGTCATCACCTTTGCCATCGCAATATGCGATGGCCGGGAAACCTGTGGGGAAGGGCCGCCGGAACATGCGGCAGCCCTTTCTTTCGCGTATTCCATTTTTCCAACCAGCAGCGGCCGGGGACTTAACCGGCCTAATATTATGGAGGAAAAGGCATATGAAAGCAGACAGAACAGCCTTCACCGTGGTGGAAATGGTAATCGTAGTGGTTATCATG
>CAZPUZ010000136.1:0-2466 GCA_964589875.1 uncultured archaeon | reverse complement strand
CCCGAACATCTTCTATGTGGAGGACCCCAACGGTGGCAGGGAAGGCACCATAGAGTTCTTCCTCGGAGGCAAGCCGGTAGGAAGCTATGAGTTTGAGAACAACGGATACACTGAGCTTGATTTCTCCGCCACCACGACCTGTGGTGACGGCTACTGTCTTGGTGATGAGACATGCTCAACATGCTCTTCAGACTGTGGCACATGTACTGACCCACCCTCAATCATGTTGTTTTCCCCTGAGAACAATGTCTATAATTATACTAAGATAGAGCTTGAGGTCGCGGCTGACCAGGACATACTGGTATGGATGTACTCCCTGAACGGCGCTGACCCTGTCACATTCACCCCCAACACGACCATCAATGCCGATGAGGGGGACAACGAGCTTATAGTAATAGCTATCAGCAACATAAACTACTACCTCAGCGGTACGAACACCGTTGAATTTTCGGTTGAGCTGGGTGAATACTGTGGTGATGGCATGTGCAACAACGGCGAGACCTGCTCAACGTGCCCTGCTGACTGTGGTCAATGCCCGAAGGATGATGATGGCGGAGGCTTGGGTGGCAGTTCACCCGGAGGTGGAGGCGCCCCGTCTGTCACCACAAGCGAGGAATGTGTGGAGGACTGGACATGCTCTGAGTGGATGCATTGTGTAAACGGCGTGCAGAAGAGGGTATGCATGGACAACAATGATTGTGGCACGAACGCAAGCATACCTGCGGAACAGAGAGCATGTGACGTGAAGATATGCGAGCCCGGCGAGATTAAATGTGACGACGGTGACATGATTGTATGCTCACAAGACGGTGAGTACTGGACGCTTGAAGAATACTGTGAATATGGGTGCCAGGATGGTGCCTGCCTTGAGAGTGCTGGATATCAGGATGATGCTGTTGCAGGCCAGTCAGAGGGCATTACTGGCCTTTTCTTGGACAACCCGACAGCTATGTACGGCCTGGTGGGGTTGATAATAGTCATAATCATCGCGGCTGCCCTTTACTCCAGGAAGCGCTCCTCAGGCAAGAAGGCCCCGCAGACTGACGGCGGAAAAGAGGCAGCAGAGAAAGGCCAGCAGCCCGAGAAAAGCAAGAAGTGATAGTTCGTTTCTATGGGAACATGTTCTTTGGGATTCAGAATAATCCGTCCAAATCATCTATCTCTTCTGGTAATGGAAACTAATGGTCAAAAATCTCCATTCATAATGGAAATTAGCGAAGCTTTATAAGCAACACCCTCCAAATGTTCAATATGAACAAAACGAGGCTCAAGGAGGTCATACTGGACCAGGACATGCAGTCGTTGGGGAAAGGCATGATTGACAGGGAGATGTTTTCCCAGGTCGAGAAGGGCATGAAGGACCCTTTCATTATTGTGGTATCGGGCTTAAGGAGAAGCGGCAAATCCACGCTCCTGAAGCAGATAAAAGCCAAGTATCCGGGTTATTTCGTCAATTTTGACGATGACAGGCTCATTGAATTTGGCGTGGAAGATTTCCAGATGCTCTATGAGACCCTGATTGAGACATACGGCGAGCTGGATAGATTCTACTTTGATGAGGTCCAGAACATACCCGGATGGGAAAGGTTCGCCAGAAGGCTTCATGATGAGGGGAAGAAGGTCTTTGTCACAGGCTCAAACGCATCCATGCTGAGCAGGGAATTAGGGACCCGCCTGACTGGGAGGCACCTGAATATGGCCATCTTTCCGTTCTCGTTCAGGGAATATGTTGCTTTCAAAGGGATGGAAACAAACGGGAAATCGGCATACATCACCAGGGAAAGAGCCAAGATAAAGAGGCATTTTGATGACTATCTTCTCAATGGTGGACTGCCTGAATTCCTGAAGACAGGAAATAAGGAATACCTGAAAACACTGTACGAGAGCATACTGTACAGGGACATACTGGTGAGATACAATCTTGCAAATGAGAAGGTCATGAGGGAGCTTGTTTATATCATTACTAACAGCCTCTCAAATGACATAAGCTTTAATTCAATCAAGAAATCTCTTGGTCTTGGAAGTTCCACGACAGTCAGGGATTATTTTGGTTATCTTGAGAACAGCTACCTTGTCTTCCTTGTGCCGAGGTTTAAATATTCACTAAAGAAGCAGATGTATTCAAGCAAGAAGGTGTACCTGATTGACAATGCGCTTGCCGTGCACTTGGGATTCAGGATGTCAGATGATATGGGAAGGCTTCTTGAAAACATGGTATTCATTGAGCTGAAGAGAAGGGGAAAGGAAGTGTATTATCATTCCGGAAAAAGGCAGTGTGATTTCATCATTAAAGAAGGTACAACAATAAATGAAGCCATTCAGGTATGTTATGATTTCAACAAAGGGAACACGGAACGGGAGATTGGCGGGCTGACCGAAGCAATGGAAAGATTCCATCTCAGCAAAGGGTTGATACTGACCAACGACCATGAAGACGATATTGTTGTTGACAACAGGAATATATCC
>CAZPUZ010000135.1:0-2528 GCA_964589875.1 uncultured archaeon | reverse complement strand
TGCAGGAAGCGCTGAGTTCTTTGGGTGACGAGCTCAAAGGATATCTGAAGGAGGCAGGAGAGAGTTTCCCTGATGACGAGGAAGCACCAAAGAAGAAAGAGCCTCCCAAGAGACCAGGGGTTCTTGATCCGTTCACCAGCGCTTTCAAGGGTGTGGGAGAGGTTTTTGGAGGCATAATGCCTAAGAAAAAGGACAAACCTAAAAAACTGGAATACAAGGAGAAAGCGGCTATGGCAGAAGCAGGCGAGTTTGCAAAGGAGGCTTGCAGGCTCGGCTGGCAGAAATACAAGGAAGGACCCGGGGAGTGCGTCTACTTTATTAATGATTGAAAATGGAAAAATATTATACAGATAATCCTGAATTAGGGCCCAGAAGCCAGGAAATGAAAGATATTGATAATATGACCTCCAGGTATGCTGTGGATGAGTTCGGTGCATCAACAAACCCTATGCAGCACCAGACCGAAGCCCTTAAAGCAAGGATATTCCACGGAGCAAATCGTGTGGAATTCAGTTTCTTCGGCAGGGGCAAAGGCTCAAAGGAGCAAAGCACTCCGGGTTCGTATGGCGCAAGGGAGAGAGAAGACATGAGGCATCTTGCTGAGTTCAACAAGGTAGAGACCAGCACACATGCTACAGTCGGAGTCACCGGGCTATCCGGACTGAATATGCAGCAGGGAAGCTTTGATGACCGGCAGAGGAAGGAAGCGATTGATGAGGTCAAGAGGGCAATCCATTTCGCAGCGGAAGCAACCACAGGCGGTGCAGTAGTGTTCCATTCAGGAGAGGCACCACGATATATGTACGACAGGTGGAAAGATGATAAAGGACAATCTATGTTCAAGGCGTTTCCTGAAGAAGAGCAGAGGCGCATGACGTATCTTGTTGACCCGATTTCAAAAAAGCTCGTAGCCCAGATCCAGGACATAGACAGAATTGCTATGCCTATCTATAAGACTGATGAGAAAGGCAATATCGAATATCTAAAAGATGAGAACGGCAACATAATAAAAGACGATCTTCTGAAAAAATATGATACCTTGCACGATGGAAAGATCCCACAGTATGAGACTGATGAGAAAGGCAACATAAAGACCAAAGTCATCAACTATGCGCAGTTCAAGGACATGCGGCGTCAAGAATATGAAAAAGAAGGAAAACCGGTCCCTACTGAAGAGCAGCTTGTCAAAGAGTTCTTCCAGCAGCAGCGCCTTTTGGATGTGCAGTACAATCTTCACTTCGGAAAGGGCTCTGAAAGGGAATATATGGAAGGCTTAGACAGGCGTGAAAAAATCATCGACACACTGAATTTTTATAAGAAACTAAAAAAGAATGTACCTGAAGACCAGTGGTGGAAGTATAAGAAGACCATCCCCGACGGAAGGCACCATCTGATCCCGCCAGACAATGTGGATCCAGTTGAATACCTGGAAAAAGCCCTGCAGGAGACAGACAGGAGGATAATCCAGGCAAAAGAGATGGCAGTGCACGGAAGGAGGCAGGCAGAACAGGTGCTGGAGATGGTCGAGCGAAGCCAGCTCGCAGACAAATTCGCCCTGACCCAGACAGAGCAGTCCATGGCTGAACTGGGAATATATGCATGGCAGATGACCAATAAAGCGCACAAGGATTATAAAGACGGTAAAGCACCGTATGACCTAAAGAATCCTATTTATATTGCTCCGGAAAACCTATTCCCTGAAGTATACGGGAGCCATCCTGACGAGCTTAAAGAAATAATATTAAGGGGCAGGCAGTATATGGTAAAGCAGCTCAAAGACCAATATAAGATGGATGAGAAGAAGGCAAAGGAGCTTGCCCAAAAGCACATAAAGGCAACATTTGACATAGGGCATGCCAACATGTGGAGAAAATATTTTGTGAGCAAGGAAGGAGAATCACTAGAGGAGAGGGATAAGAGGTTCAACCAATGGCTGATCAAGAAAACAAAAAAGCTTGTGGATGAAGGCATCATCGGCCACATACATGTCAATGATAACTTCGGATTCCATGATGAGCACCTG
Source organism: uncultured archaeon (assembly GCA_964589875.1). Classification (GTDB taxonomy): domain Archaea; phylum Aenigmatarchaeota; class Aenigmatarchaeia; order QMZP01; family QMZP01; genus QMZP01. The sequence continues at coordinate 505 of CAZPUZ010000135.1, read as the reverse complement.
TCCGCTGGCGATGGCAATGCTCCAATAAAAGATTTTATCGAGAATGCAAAAAAAGCAGGGCTCAAGGAATTCATCGTAGAGTCAGGGTCTTTCAATCCCTTGAGGTCACTACCTGATACCTGGATGCATTTTGACAGCCCGGTCTATCATGTATCTGTGCCTGGCATAACAAGAGATACCTGGACTGATTTTTACAGATCATACTTCGGAAGGACTGAAGGTCCTAGATATATAGTGGGCGAGTATGCGCCCAGTGACGAGTTCAAGGGCTCGCCGTTTTACAGCGGTCTTCCGCTGGAATAAAAAGAGGTTGAAATATGGAAGCTGAAATAAAAGAACGAGATAATAAGAATATCAATTTCTATCCTAAAGACGACACAGACGTCGCGTATAAGTTTGCAGCAGAAGTCAAGAAGGAAGTGGGCAAATTTATCAAGGCAATAGTGCTTTTCGGGAGCACAGCCCGAAAAAAAGGAAAGCTAAAGCATGACATCGACATCCTGGT
>CAZPUZ010000134.1:0-2572 GCA_964589875.1 uncultured archaeon | reverse complement strand
GCGCCCACTGCTATCGTTTTTAGTTCCTTTCGCTCAAACCCGTGTTCTTATCTATACGAGGCACCCGTTTATAAATCTGACCGGGCGGGGTGGGACCGGTCCAATGACAGGCACAATACCCCGGACCGGCAACCTTTTATATAATGCGGCGATTCTGCAATTATGGAAAGGCAGATTATCCAGCACGGTGCAGAAGCCGTGATATACCTTGAAGAGGATGAAGAGCACGGAAAGGTTCTGGTCAAGGAGCGGATAAAGAAAGGGTACCGGTTGCCGGAGCTGGATTCCATGATAAGGAAATGCCGGACGAGGCACGAGGAGAGGCTCATCAGAAGGGCTGGAAGAGCAGGCATAGCAGTTCCCATGATATTTGACTCTTCAGGGGACAGGATATCCATGGAATATATTGAAGGGGACAAGGTCAAGGACGTCTTCAATGATGCTGACGATAAAAAGAAGGGTGAGATATGCCAGTTCATCGGGGAATCTCTCGGCAAGCTTCACTCCACGGGCATCGTCCATGGAGACTTCACCACCTCCAACATGATCCTCAAAAGGGACGGACACCGCCGGCAAAAATCACGGCAGTGTCGTTCTTTTCATGAAAGACTGTTCATAATAGATCTGGGACTTGGCAAACATTCAACCAGGCCGGAAGACCAGGCAGCCGACCTCTTCCTGCTTTACGAGGCGCTAAAGGCTGCCCATTTCAAGTATTTAAATGAGGCATGGCAAAAGATTTTAAAGTCTTACCAGCAAGAATACTCACAAGCTCGGGATGTTCTTACAAGGCTTGAAAGGATAGAGAAGAGAAGAAGATACAAGGGCGGTTGAAGATTATGCAAAGAAATTCCAGGGGAAGAAGGCCGGGAGGGCGCAGACGAGAGTATGAGGAAGACAAGGCTGAATGGGCACCCAAGACTAAACTCGGCAAAGAAGTACTCGCAGGTAATTATAATAGTATAGGGGATATTCTGGAGAAAGGCTTCGTGATACTTGAGCCCGAGATAGTGGACTCCCTTGTGCCTGACATCAAGGAAGAGATCATATACATCGGCGGCTCGCCCGGCAAAGGAGGCGGGATCAGAAGGACTGCTACCAAGAGGACGGCAAGGATGCACAAGTCCGGCCGGAGGTTCAAGCTCACTGCATTGGTCGCTGTCGGCAACGAAGACGGCATACTGGGCATGGGCAAGGCAACTTCAAGAGAGCACAGACTCGCCCTTGAGAAGGCTATCCAGCAGGCCAAGCTGAGCATTATCAGGGTAAAGAGGGGATGCGGCTCATGGGAATGCGGTTGCGGGGGGACACATTCAATCCCGTTCAGAAGCTCGGCCAAGTCAGGCTCTATTGAGGTCACCATCATGCCGGCACCCAAGGGTACGGGCATAGTGGCCGACGAGACCACGAAGGCCATACTAAGGCTCGCAGGCTTCAAGGATGTCTGGGTCAAGACCCGGGGGCAGACGTCAACAAGGAACAATCTCGCGTTCACAGTCTTTGACGCGATAAAGAACCTGAACAAAACCAAAGGTGATATCTGATGGCAAACAAGGCACGACTAAGAGGAAGGGCCAAAAGGAAGCTGGCACCCAAGACCAGGCCAAGGGTCGTCAAGAGGTCTCCCAGAAAGAAGGTAAAGAAGGAGACCAAAGAAGCCCTCTACGCGGTGATAAGGGTCAGGGGCCGGGTCAATGTCAGCAGCAAAATTGAGGACACGCTTGAAATGCTCAGGCTCGGCAGGGTAAACCATTGCATTGTGGTCCCCAATAGTCCGTCCTACAACGGGATGCTGCACAAGTCAGAGGAATGCATAACATGGGGCGAGATAAGCGAAGATACCATGGAGAAGCTGCTCTACAAGAGGGGCAGCATGAAGGGCAGGAAAATCGGCAAGGAAAAAGCCGGCGAGCTAGCAAAGAAGATATTGTCAGACCCAAAGGGAGCCGAAGTTGAACTGTTCTTCAGGCTTAGCCCGCCTTCCAAGGGCTACAAGGCCATAAGGCTGCCTTATCCAAGAGGCGCGCTGGGTTACAGGGGAGACAAGATAAACGATTTGCTTAAGAGGATGATTTGATGGTTCAGAAGAGAGCACGGAAGAAGAGCGTGGGAATGCGCGGCAGCAGGACATCCGGATATGGAAGCCACAAGAAGCACCGCGGTGGCGGGTCCCGGGGAGGCCGGGGCATGGCCGGCATGAAGAAGCATAAGAAGACATGGATGGCCAAGAACGCTCCCAATAGCCTCGGAAAAAGGGGATTCAAGTCGCTCAGGCAGAGGAAGCTGAGAAAGGAGCAGCGCACTCTGAACGTCTCCCAGATAGAGATGCTCGCCAATGGAAGCAAGGAGATAGACGTCTCAAAGCTTGGATATTCCAGAGTGCTTGGCGGGGGCGAGATAAGCTCCCCTGTGCATGTCAAGGCCGGCTACTTCACGGAAAAAGCCAGGCAGAAGATTGAGGCCGCCAAGGGCAAGGCAATCCCATTGTCAGGCTCCAAGGATGAGAGCGGCTGACAAGAGGATGATGAGATGCTCTCCCTCATGAAGCAGAGCAACTGCTTTTGTGTTTTTG
>CAZPUZ010000133.1:0-2573 GCA_964589875.1 uncultured archaeon | reverse complement strand
CGCCTGTGCTGCAGCAGCTTCCTGGTCAAGCGCTGTCTGGAGCTGGGCTATCATGTTATCTATACTGCTGGTCTGGATAACTTCATTGCCGTCAAGGGATACCATGATGGGTATGGTCTGGGTCTCGTCCTCGGCATCGACCTCAATATTGACCTCGTAATAATAATCGCCCGAATCACCTTCTCCGGTGTACTTGGCCGAGTCAACCAAAGGGTTCAGTTCAAAATACTCGATTATCTTCTGGCTCGCGGCCTCCGGGCCTATGCCTTGGCTGCTTGCCGGCGCGGCAGTCACTCCTCCGGTAAATGAAGGAGTGGCGATGGCGCCTATTATTATGCCCACTATGAACACCCCTGCGAATATCACGTAGTGGGGAGTATGCGACCCTTCCTTCTTGGCCTTGGGTTCTTCCTGCTTCTGGGCGCTCTCAGGAGGGACGTACTCATACTTCTTTTCGTCAGAATCAAAATTATTGTCCTTTCTTGACATGGTTAAAATAAGCGTTCATCCTTTAAATATCTTACACAGACTGCTTCCGCGCCCCCCGGATATATAGCGGCCACCATACAATAATATACACTATGGGAAAGAGAGAACCGTGGCACACATTCACCACTGAGGAAACCATAAGCAGGCTGGAGTCTTCTGAGAAAGGCATCAGCGAGCAAAAGGCAAGGAAGCTGCTGGCTACCTACGGATACAACGAGCTGGCCAAGGAAGAGGGAGTGAGCCGGCTCAGGGTGCTGCTCTCGCAGTTCACTTCAATGCTGGTCGTCATCCTGATAATCGCGACCGTGTTCTCCGCGCTAATCGGCGAGATGCTTGACGCAGCCGCCATACTTGTCATAGTCGTTCTGAACGGGCTGTTCGGCTACAAGCAGGAATACAAGGCAGAGAAAACCATAGAGGCGCTCAAGAACCTCACCCGTCCGGTTGCCATAGTGGTACGTGGAGGCAAGGTGAGGAAGGTGCCCAGCAAGGAGCTGGTGCCAGGCGACATCGTGGTTCTGGAGGAAGGCACCAAGATACCGGCAGACCTCAGGATAATACAGGAGACAGACCTCAGGGTTGACGAGTCTTCAATCACAGGAGAGTCGGTCGCTGTATCCGCAACCGCTGAAAAATTGGGCGATGTAATGCTGCCGGAAAGAAGAAACATGGCATGGGCAGGGACGCTGGTAACATATGGCAGGGGCAGAGGGGTGGTTGTCGCCACAGGCATGCAGACTCAGATGGGCAAGATAGCCAGGCTGGTTAAGGACAAGGGCGAAGAGCTCACCCCGCTGCAGAAGAATCTTCAGCGCTTCGGCAAGAACCTCGGTTTCATCATACTTGGCATATCCGTTCTGGTGATAGCCATCGGCCTGCTGAGGGAGGGACTGCTGTCAGGCATATTCCCGGGGCACGAGGCTGTGATAAACACTGTCATAACAGGCATAGCTCTGGCGGTAGCGGCGATACCTGAAGGCCTTCCAGCAGTTGTTACGATAACGCTTGCAATCGGACTCCAGAGGCTGGCACATCACAACGCCCTGATAAGGAAGCTGCCTGCGGTTGAGACCCTGGGAAGCACCACGGTTATATGCTCTGACAAGACCGGAACCCTCACGAAGAACGAGATGACGGTCAAGGAGGTTTGGTTCCCTGACAAACAGATTGAAGTCACCGGAGAAGGTTACGAGCCTGCGGGACAGTTCATCTCGGGCGACAAAGAGATGATGACAGGCATTGATTCCGCCGAGCAGCTGTCAGCCATCCTCAGATGCGGCACATTATGCAGCAACGCCCAGCTGGAACAGAAAAGGGGAAAGATGGGCATGAGATGGAGCATAATAGGCGACCCAACAGAGGGAGCGATAACAGTGGCAGCCGACAAGGCAGGCATAACCTCTGAGATGCTGAACAAGAGGTTTGAAAGGGTGAAAGAGATACCATTCTCTTCCGAAAGGAAGATGATGACCACCATAAGCAGGATGGGGAACGGCAAGCAGATTGTCTGCTCCAAAGGCGCTCCTGAGAGGATAATCGGCGCCTGCACCAGGTACAGGCAGGGAAGCTCCGTCCACGGCATGAACAAGAAGATGGAGGACAGCATACTGCTCCACAGCCGGAGGATGGCAGACAATGCCCTGCGCGTCCTTGCGGTAGCATGCAAGGACTCTTCTGGCCCGTCAAATGCTGAATCCGGCCTCACATTCCTCGGTCTCGTGGGAATGAAGGACCCTCCCAGGGAGGAAGTCAAAGAAGACATTGCGACATGCAGGCATGCTGGAATCAAGGTGGTGATGATAACAGGAGACCACCTGCACACGGCCATGGCCATAGCCAGGGAAATCGGCCTCATGGATGACACTGATGACATGAAAGTCGGGAGCCCGGAAAAGACGCATTTCAGCGGGCATGCCCTCACCGGGGAGCAGCTTGAAAGCATGACACCCAAGCAGCTCGAAGGCGTTGTTGAGAATGTGTCCGTCTATGCCCGTGTAAATCCCGAACACAAGCTGAAGATTGTTGAGGCGCTGCGCAGGAAGGGTCACGTCATAGCCATGACCGGCGACGGGGTCAATGACGCC
>CAZPUZ010000132.1:0-2577 GCA_964589875.1 uncultured archaeon | reverse complement strand
GAGGGCCACGGCATATACCTCAGGTCTTCAAACGCCAACCGCATCATAGGGAACAATGCAAGCGGCAACGAAGCAAACGGCGTCTTCCTGGACTACTACTCCGGCAGCAACATTGTGTTGCAGAACCAGATAATATCAAACAAGGTGAACGGCATCCGCATGCGCCAGACCAGCCACAACAACATCACCCTAAACTCCGTGAAGCGGAACAATTACGGCATCCATGCATCCGAATCTTATGAGAACCATATCCATAGAAACAACATATCCGAGAACGGCATCGGATTCCATGCATCCAGCTCCACCTTCAGCCTTACATCCAATATGTTCTGCTACAGCATAGGCAATGACCTGAACTTCACGGACTGGATGACGAGCTCCGGTGATAACAACACCTGCGACAGGCCTGACGGATGGAATGACACGAACGTTACTGGCTGCGAACTTAATTGTACCCCATCCTCCGAGACAAAGGACCCTTCACTTACCGACTTTGACAGGGACGGCATCAATGATGATGTCGACAACTGTGTGACCATAGACAACCCGTCGCAGAAGGATTCCGACGCAGACGGTTTGGGTGATGTATGTGATTCGTATCCCATTCCGGGAGACCTGACTGGCAACTGCAGGGTTGACCTGGCGGATGTGAAGTATATGAAACCATGTTTCAGGCGCTCGTCAAAGATGGGAAGCTGGGCGTCATGTCAGATGAATGACCTCAACGGCGACGGCAAAGTCAACATCTTTGACCTTGGAGTAATAGGGAAGAACTTCCAGAGTGTGTGCTGACAGGAGCGATTGATTGATATGGAGGCAAAGTCTTATCTGGTTGCGGTGTTGTCCGTTGTCATAGTCCTGATAATAGTCAATCTGGCATCCATCTACGGCATAATTGATTTTACCCCACTGTTTGCTCCGCAGCAGCAGGACTCCGAAAAGCCCGCTTCAACACCTTCGGTACCCGAGACCAGTCAGCCGTCCGACATCCCGGACTTTGACATGATAGTGCCGGCAGAGCCGCCGGAAAAAGAGCAATTACCGGAGGATGAGATTCCTAAGGAGATCCCTGTCACCGGCCACGTCTCGGGAAGCCGTTCAGGGGGTTATTCATCCACATCCTCTGAAAGCAGCTCCGCGCCGTCATGCTCCAATGAGTGCTTGCCTTCCGGTGTAAGCGTATGTGAGGGGGACACCAAGATGACATGCGGCAATTATGACAGCGACTCCTGCCTGGAATGGGGAGATGAGCAGCAATGCGCATACGGTTGCTACCAAGGGGAATGCATGTCAATCAACTTCACCAACTTCACGATATTCGTGAACCCGCTTGTCATGAGATCGGAGCAGGGACAGTACTTCCTGATAGACGTTGACATCAATACAACCGTTGAGGTTTACGCCTTGCAGGCTTCCCTTGGCTTTGACCCCGGGATGCTTAATGCGACCTCTGCCTATGACAGGGAGTTCCTTAAGATAACAAGCGGGGCGAGCACCTATACGATTCTGGATATCAACCACACGTCCGGGGAGATATACTTCGCCAGCACGATACTGGTATCACCCAACGGCACGTCCGGAGAGGGTACGCTGTTCAGCGTCAACTTCACCGCTTTGTCTTACGGCAACAGCAGCCTTGCTCTCAGCGGGGTCATCGCCGCCAACTCAAGCATGCAGCCTCCGGGCATCCAGCCAATCGCAACGGCCAACGGCACGGTAATGGCGGGATGAGATAAAACTTTAAATAGCAATTACCCAATCTAATTATCAGGCGGCCAAAGCGGGACGGTACACCCGTTCTCTTCTCGAACACGGAAGTTAAACGTCCCAACGGTCTGGGTGGTACTGCCGAAGCGGAATGCACGGAGCAATCCGTGCTGTCTCTCGGAAGCGGGAAGCCCAGATAGCTGCCGTTCATATTTTCATTTTTATTTGTTGTCGTGAATTATTATTCTCCGTGAAAACATGGAATGCGAATATGCGTGCTTCATGTGCTTTGACGAAATGGCGTCGGAAGGACAAGAGAGTGATGGCCTGCTCCCATATCCCGAGCTATGCGAAAAGCATTACGGCGAGCTTTGTGATGGTGATGATGGTGTCAGGCAGAGATACCAGCAAGTGATGCACAGATACATGAAAGAAGGCATGTTTTGACATCGGTCAACCGCTGAGAAAGAGTGCTTCCGGTTCACTATTTATATATAAATCAAAAGCATTTAATTCTGATAAACCAGCCCAGATGGTGTAGCGGTTTAGCATATGGCCCTGTCAAAGACATGACGATTTGTACTGATTTAATCAAGTCGTCAAGCCTGCACAACGGCCATGACCCGGGTTCAAAGGAGACTGGCGGCCTGCCGCCTTGCTCAGGGATTCCCGGTCTGGGCGTCAGAACTTGGGCGGCTCCCATGCAGCACTTAATCGCCCGGGTCTGTATGGGCCCGTAGCTCAGCCTGGCTCGGGAGCTGCCTCACCTGTGTGAGGGAGGCCGGCAGGAAAGAGCATCCGGCTTTTAATTCATGGATTAAAAGCATGCTGAGCGATTCATGTGAATGGGTCGCCATGACAGAAGCTACC
>CAZPUZ010000131.1:0-2597 GCA_964589875.1 uncultured archaeon | reverse complement strand
ATGAAAAGCTGGGCGAGGCTCTCTGGAATGTTAACAGAGAAGAAGCTGCATAATGCGCATTTGCGGACATGATATTATGGCAAGGAAAAGCAACTTTGAGGTGCCGGAGAAGCCTGATTACTGCTCCTTTACCTGCCCTGCGGGCGTGGAGGACATGGCAGCGCATGGAGCATGATATACCATGAATATGGTGTATTGCGGCGTTGCCAAAGAGCAGGTTGATAAAGGTATGATATACCCGGTAGGCGACCCGAATACAGGAGCTACATGACGAGGATGCTCCGGAAAAAGAAGAAGTGAAACAGAATGCGTAAAAACGGACATGTTTCCCTGCCATGCTGGCATGGCCTATGTTATGGCCATAACCTACCCTATTCGGCTGAGATATGGGGTGAAATGACGGTTCTCGGGAGCATGGGAGGGACGCTTTGTGCTGTTTTTATGTGAAAAGTCCGAAAATATGGATTTTCGGACATTTATTAGGCAGGAGAGCCAATTATGAACCATGCATTTCCTGATGGGTGTGGGGGCCATCCGGAGAGACAGAAATATCATGTTAGCTATGTTGATGGTCTTTATTATCGGTCTTGTGGTTGGATGTGCATTCGGGTATTTCCAGTGCATCATGGACAACCTGGGTTGCATAACTGGTATATGATAATGTCCGTAAATGCGAGAAGGAGGGTTCATATGGAGAAAAAGAAAAGCGAGCTGGTACAGCTATTGATTTTCCTTGTCATCGTCATCGGCCAGGTATTCCTGGCATCAAGGTATGCCGGCCGCGGGGATACTGTGGGCATGGCTATATTTATCCTGGTGGCCATCCTTGCAGGCATAGCTGCCATCGGCCATCTCATTGAATGGAGGAAGGCCTGATATGGCGACAACGGTATTGAACCAGGGAGGATTATCATGGTTCAGGGATTACCAAGTGGATTTTGAGGGCATTTGCGGGGAGTTGGTGGTTCAGGGCTACAGGGTCCTTGTGAGATGTGAGATACCGGGAACTTACGTTACTTCAATGCATAACATCCAGCTCCGTGACGGTGACTTCTTTACCATGGATATTGACGGCGAACCGGAAGAATTCATGTTTTCTGACGTGATGGAGGAGGCTTATGGCTAGGAAGCTCCCGAGGTTCCTGACCAAGCCCGAGGTCCTGGAGATGTTCAGGCTTGCGGACCATGACAACCCGGAAAACAAGAGAGACCTCATACTTCTGAAATGCCTGTATTACTTGGGCCTTAGGAATTCAGAGGCACAGAAGCTCATGGTTGATGATGTTGATACGATTAACAGGACAGTGAAGGTTGTACAGGGAAAGCGAAACAAAGACAGGTACGTGCCCATACCGGAGGGGTTTGCCGCGGATTTGCGTGGATGGATAGGCAGCCGCGGGGAGGGGCCTCTGCTTGAAGGCAGGCACGCTGGGAAGGGCATGCTCAGCGACCGGCACATCAGAAGGCTTGTCAAGAAGTATGCTAGGCTGGCCAATGTCCGGAAATACGAGGAAATACATCCTCACACGCTTCGCCACAGCTATGCCACCCATCTCCAGAACCAGGGCGTCCCTTTGAACATTATACAGAACATGTTGGGACACGAGAACATAGAAACCACTACCATATACACCCATATGGGCCTGGACCAGGCCAGGGGCTATGTTGAGAAGGCTTTTAGGGGATTTGAGTGAAGACCTGTTCGTAATGTGTTAAAGCCATATTTTAGCCAGAAAACCAACAATTTCCAGGGAGGTGTCGTTATGTCTCTTGTCAAGGAGATGAAGAAGCAGACGCTTACCCTGATGACCGCTGCCTTGGCATTCGTTGCAGGTCTCATGTAGGCAAGTAGCGGCTTCCGTCCCTTTCTTTTTACTTTCAGTTAAGTCCGGAATTGCGCATTTATTAGGCTGCCGGTACATATTCTATTCATGCTGAGTGCCGGCAAGATGAAATATCCCCGAATCCTTTCTGCCGAGGAGGTTGCACTTTTGTTCAAAGCTTCAGAGAGCAGTAAGCGCGACGGCATGCTCCTCAAATGCCTTTATTATCTGGGCCTGAAAAGCAGCGAGGCACAGAGGCTTATGGCCAGCGATTTGGACGTGTCAGAGAACACCATAATCATAAGAGGCAGGAACGAGAGGGAGCTGATGATACCCGGTGCCTTTCCTTTTGAGCTTTCGAGATTCACTGAAGGCAGGGAAGGCCTTGTTTTCACAGGCAACGACTCCAGGGGCGGCCTGAGTGACCGGCACATCAGAAGGATTGTAAAGCATTATGCATCCCTTGCCAACATAGACAACGCCAATGAGATCAAGCCGCACACGCTTCGCATCAGCTATGCTGTCCATCTGAGAAAGGACGGCCTCTCGGTGAAGACAATCCAGCAGCTGCTCGGTCATTCCCGCAGAGAGACCACGTACATGTACACGCACGGGTTGAACAGGATGAGCAGGAATAACCAGCGGGAAAAGGAAGCTGAAAACGATAGCATGCAAGCCAATGATGGGCCCGGAACGCCACCTTCTGCCGGCGAATAGGTCCGTTTTTGCGTCATCGGGGCGTCTTTTGGATTTTATATTTCCTATATAATATCT
>CAZPUZ010000130.1:0-2597 GCA_964589875.1 uncultured archaeon | reverse complement strand
GGTCATGAAAAATTTAAATAAAAAATGAACAGCCGGCGCGCGTTTGCGCATGCCGGCATCACTAAGGAAGTGAAACTATGAAAAAAAGAAAATTCAAAATAGAAAACAAGGCTGATTTTTCCAGCATCAGGAATATAGTGCCGGATACTTCGGTGCTTGTTCGCGGCAAGCTTTCCGCTCTCATCGAAGAGGGGAAGGTGAAGGATGCCAGGATCATAGTGCCGCAGACCGTCCTGGACGAGCTCCAAGCGCAGGCCTCCCGCGGAAGGGAGACCGGATTTGAAGGCCTGGACGAGATAAAGAGGATAAGGGATAAAGGAAAGGACAAGGGCATTGTCCTGGAATTCACCGGGACCAGGCCCACGCTTGAGGAGATACAGCTCGCCAAGAAGGGCAGGCTGGACGCCATTATCAGGGATTATGCGGCCAAGGAAAAGGCTACCCTGGTGACGGGCGACTACGTACAGGCCCTCGTGGCCGAAGCGGAGAGTGTGCCGGTCATACACATTACGCATGAAGTGAAGACGAGCCTCTCTGTTGAGAAGTTCTTCACCGCTGATACCCAGTCGGTCCATTTCAAGACCGGCGTGAAGCCGTACGCCAAGAAGGGCAAGCCGGGCAGTGTGAAGCTTGTCAGAATAAGCAACAAGGAGTCTACGGAGGACGAGATAAGGGACATGATAAACCAGATAATGTCCCACACCAGGGTTGACTCCGGTTCCTTCATAGAGATAGGCAAGCAGGGGGCCATGGTCATCCAGTCAGGCAACTACAGGATAGCCATAACCAGGCCCCCGTTCGCGGACGGCCTTGAGCTGACGGTCGTGAGGCCCATAGCCAAGGTCAGCCTGGAAGACTACAAACTGCACGAAGAGCTCCAGGAGAGGCTGCTCTCGCACAGCGAAGGGGTCCTGATATCCGGACCCCCAGGCTCCGGAAAGTCCACATTCGCCGCCAGCGTGGCCGAGTTCCTGTCGTCCAAAGGCAAGATAGTCAAGACATTCGAGCAGCCCAGGGACCTCCAGGTAGGCCCGGACATAACACAGTACGCGCCGCTTGAAGGCGACTGGGAGCAGACGGCGGAACTGCTGCTGCTGGTCAGGCCCGACTACACCATCTTTGACGAGGTCAGGAAGACCAGGGACTTCCGCGTATTCAGCGACATGAGGCTGGCGGGCGTGGGCATGATAGGCGTGGTGCACGCTACTGATACAGTGTCCGCCATCCAGCGCTTCGTAGGCAGGATAGAACTGGGCATGATACCCCACGTCATCAATACCGTGATATACATAGACGCCGGCAAGGTCAGCAAGGTATACGAAGTCACCTTGACGGTGAAGATGCCCAGCGGTATGCAGGAAGAGGACCTCACCAGGCCCGTGGTGGAGATAAGGGACTTTGAAACCAAGAAGCTGGAATACGAGATATACACATACGGCGAGGAGAACGTCATCGTACCGGTGACCGAGAAGCAGAAGACGTCCCCCGCCAGGCGTCTCGCAGCCGAGAGCATCAGCAAGGCTCTCATGAGATACGACAGCAGCGCTGAAGTGGAGGTCGTATCCGACGGCAGGGCGAGGGTCATGGTAAGGCCCGATGCCATAGCCAAGCTGATAGGCACAAAGGGCAAGAACATCACCGAGCTTGAGAAGCACCTGGGCATCAGCCTCACGGTTGAGCCCAGGGGCGGGACGCTCAAGAAGGATTTGCTCTGGGAATACGAGGAGAGGGGCGGCTCCATCTACATCAGCGTGGCGCCGGAACTCACCGGCAAGCAGGTTGAGATATTCAGCGGTGACGACCTCTTGCTCTCGGCACACATCGGCAAGAAAGGCAAAATAAAGATAAGAAAGAAGTCGGAAGTCGGCCGTGCCGTCCTTTCAGGCATTGCCAAGGGCTCGCTGAAGGTTGTTGCCTGAATCAATCAAAAAATGCAACAGGAGATTACCTGGCCTTTACCATCAGCCTGGCCTTCTCCGGGTTGTACTTCCAGTCGTGGGGAAGGATCTTCTTTTCCTTGTAATAGCGGGCGAGCCGCCTTATCTTTGATTCGGTCAGCGCCAGGCCGCGCTTTGAGGTGTAATCGCGCTTGTTCTTGTTGAGATGGTTGGAAAGCCTCACCGCTCTCTTCATGAGATTGAACATGTCCTCAGGCATAGGTGTGTATGCGTCATGCTTCTTCATTATCCTCGCTATGCGTGCCTTGCTGAAGTCGCGGACCGAGGGCAGACCATAGCTGTCCCTGAGAACCAGGCCTATCTGGGCCGAACCCATGCCTCTCTTGGCCATGGTGACTATTATGTCCTCTATCTCCTTGGGCTTCAGACTGACCCACTTCATCTCCTTCTTGTCCGGCTTGTGGCTGCCTGACCTCCCCCTCTTCCTGGAATACATCCTTGCCATAACACATCACTATATACCGTTATCATGCGGATTTTTGTATAATTATTATCAATGTATTTAAAAGTTTGGAGAATCCGGCAAACTCCCTGTTTTCGGTCCCAATATATATACAATCCGTGACAATGATTAAAAAGGTGGTTTGTATCGCGATTGACCCCACACAGGCTGCGGCAATGGCGTCCGAGATGCTGAGG